>JAURLF010000159.1 GCA_030831375.1 Gaiellales bacterium
CCGTCGGCGTGATCGTCGTCCTCTACGCCGCCAGCTTCCTGCTGCCCCTGTGGGAGCCGACCGCCGCGCTCGCCCAGGCGACGCCGTTCGCCTTCTTCGACCCGGCGCCGCTGCTGCAGCGCGGCGAGGTCGCATGGGGCGACATCGCGGTGCTCGCGCTCTACGCGATCGTGCCGCTCAGCGCGGCTGCCGTGCGCTTCGCACGGCGGGACCTCGCGGGCGGCTGACCTCGGGGACGCGCAGGGGCCCGCGGCGCATCCGCGGCCGTCCCGGGCCGGGCCGCCATGGGCGCGGCCGCAACCCGCCCCCGCCCCCGCCGCCACCGTCGTCGGTGCCCCCCGCCTCGTCCTCGCCGCCGAGCATCAGCCAGGCGACGAAGCCGAACACCGCGAGGCCGAGCACCGTGTGCGCCGCGCCGAACAGCACCATCACCCACGTCTCCATGGACGTAGCGTGTGCCGGACGGCCGGCGAAGTCAAGCGGGACGGCGGGTATCCCGCGTACGCTGCCGCCTGATGGACAAGGACGACAAGCGCCGCGTCCTCGGCGACGCGATCATCCTCTGCGGCCGCTGCGGCTTCGCGAAGCGGTACATGGAGCTCGAGGGGCCGCCCGACCTCGAGGCGTGCCCCGACTGCGGCGGCGCGATGATCCGCGACTGCCCGTCCTGCCACGCGCCGATGCGCTCGATCATGCAGGTCGACTGCCGCGTCTGCGGCACGCCGCTGCGCGACGCCGAGGCGTTCGGGGTGCCGATCCGGCGCAAGGCCGAGCCGCCCGACAAGGGCCCCGTCCAGCTGCCCGAGTAGCGCTACGCGGGGGGCTCGACGTCGCCCGTGCCGATGCGCCCGAGCGCGGAGGAGTCCTCCTCGCCGTGGCCGGCCGCGATCAGGGCGTCCTGCCAGGCCGCGATCAGGCGCGTCAGCCGCAGCTGGAGTCCGAGCTGCTCGCCCTCGGCGATCGCGATGCCGAGGTCCTTGCGGTGCAGCACGGTGCGGAAGCCGGGGTCGTACGCGCGGCTGATGTACTTGGGTGCGCGGTTGCGCAGGATCCACGAGTCGGCGGCGCCGCCGGCGAGCGCGTCGACGAGCGCCTCGAGCGGGAGCCCGGCCTTCTCCGCGTAGGCGAGGCCCTCGCCGACGGAGGCGTAGGTGCCGCTGATGATGATCTGGTTGACGGCCTTCGCGGCCTGCCCCGCGCCGGTCGGCCCGAGATGCGTGATCGTCTTGCAGAACGCCTCGAGCACCGGACGGGCACGGGTGAAGGCGGCGTCGGAGCCGCCGACGAAGGCCGTGCAGGTGCCGTTGCGGGCGCCCTCGGCGCCGCCCGAGAGCGGCGCGTCGACGACCTCGCAGCCGCGCCCGGCGAGAGCCTCGGCGATGCGCGTCTCCGTGCTCGGCGCGACGGTGGAGCAGTCGAGCAGGATCGCGCCGTCGCCCATTCCCGCGGCCGCGCCGTCCGTGCCGAGCACGACGGCCTCGAGGTCGGGCGAGTCCGACACGCAGGTGACGACGACGTCGGCGCCCGCGGCGCAGTCGGCGGGGCTCGCGGCGCGGCGCGCGCCGCGCGCGACCAGCTCGTCGGCCTTCTCCGGGGTGCGGTTCCAGACCGCGACTTCGTGGCCGGCGTCGAGCAGGTGGCCGGCCATCGGGCCGCCCATCGTGCCGAGGCCGACGCAGGCGACGCGGGTCACGCGCGGATCTCCGAGAAGTGGATCACGGTGATCAGGTCGTCCTCGCGGACCTCGCGGTTGTAGAGGCGGCGCAGGAAGTCCGCGAAGTCGTCGAGGGTCCGCAGCTGCGGGTTCTCGTGCTGGATCTCGCGCGGCGAGACGTCGCCGAGCGGCTTCACCTCGACCTTGTCGATGACGGCGTCGAAGACGCGCTCGCGCGGCCCGAAGCGCTGCCCGACGAGCACGGACACGATCATGCCCTTCTCGTACTTGCCGCTCTTGTCCCCGAGGCGGATCGTGACCGTCTTGCGGCGGCTCTTGATCTGCTCGGTCACGAGCGGGCTGTAGAATTGCAGGGCGTGCACAGGGGCATGGTAGCCGCGGCCGCAGCCTGACCGCCCATTCAGGCCGGGCTAGACTCCCGCGGATGCGCCGGGTCTTCCTCGCCGTCGCGGCCACGATGTTCGTGGACGCGCTGCTGTACCTGGCGATCGTCCCGCTCCTGCCCTGGTACGCGGAGCGCTTCGACCTCACGAAGTTCGAGGCGGCCGTGCTGCTCGCGGGCTACCCGCTCGCCTTCCTGATCACGGTCACCCCGGCGGGCTGGCTGGCGGGACGGCTCGGCCCGCGCCGCGTCGTGATCGCGGGCACGTGCTTCTTCCTCGCCTCGACGGCCCTGTTCGCCACGGCCCCGTCAGGCGAGCTCCTGATCGTCGCGCGCCTGCTGCAGGGCGTCGGCGGCGGCATCGGCTGGGCCGCCGCGATGGCGTGGCTGACGGGCAACACGCCGCCGGCGGGCCGCTCGCGGGCCGTCGGCGCGATCTCGGGCGTCCTCTCGGCCGGCGCCGTCGCCGGGCCGGCGCTCGGCGCGCTCGCCGACGCCACCTCGCCGCTGCTGGCCTTCGGCCTTGCCGGCGCGATCGGGGTCGTCGCGCTCATGCTCACGCTGGCCGCCCCGGCCGGCGCCGACCTGCCGCGCGACCCGCCGCTGCACAGCACGCTGCGGCGGCTGCTCGGCCACCCGCTCGTGATCTGCTCGCTCGCCCTGGCCCTGGCCGACGCCGCGGGCGTCGCCGCCGTCGACCTCTTGGCGCCGCTGGCCCTCGGTGCGAACGGCGTCAGCTCGGCGACGATCGGCATCGCGATCGGCGCGGGCGCCGTGCTCGGCATCGCGGCCGGCTGGGGCGCGGGCCGCGTGGGCGAGCGGGTCGGCTCGTTCCGGGTGGCGCTGGTGGGCGGCATCGGCCTCGGCGTGATGCCGCTGCTGCTCGCCTTCCCCCTGCCGGACTGGGCCGTCCTCGGCGTGCTGGTCGGCGTCGGCCCGTTCTTCCCGATCCTGATGACGGGGCTGTTCCCGCTGATGACGCAGGCCGCGGACGATCTCGGCCTGTCGCACGGCACCGGCACCGCGCTCGCGAACATGGTCTGGTCCGGGGGCTTCGCGGTCACGCCGCTCGTGATCGCGCCGATCGCGCAGGCCCTCGGCGATCCCGTCGCCTACGCGCTCGCCGCCGCGGCGGTGGCGCTCCTGCTCGCGCTCGCGGTGGTGATGCGCCAGCGCTCGCGGGCGCACGGGCTGGCGCACTGACCGCGGCCCGCTGCGGAGCCACCGCACGCCGGCTGCGGGAACCCCGCAGCCGGCGGCGGATTGCCCGCATTCATGCGGTCTGATGGGGAAGATCTGGCACTCTCGGACTGAGATTGCCAGTTGCCGTTTGCGCGATCCGGGAACCTGACGTACCCTGCGCTCTGGCACTCACGTCATGAGAGTGCCAACGCCTTCCACCACCCCAACCCCCTGACCTGGAGGTCCCCATGAACCTCAAGCCGCTTGGCGACCGCATCGTCGCCGAAGTGCTGGAGGAGGAGCAGACGACCGCGAGCGGCATCGTGCTCCCCGACACCGCGCAGGAGAAGCCCCAGCGCGCGAAGGTGCTGGCCGTCGGCTCCGGCCACTACGAGTTCGGCCACCACGTGCCCCTCGAGATCGCGGTCGGCGACGAGATCCTGTTCTCGAAGTACGGCGGCACCGAGGTCAAGGAGGGCGGCCGGGACTACCTGATCCTGCGCGAGTCCGACGTCCTCGCCGTCATCGGCAAGCCCGCCAAGGGCAAGAAGTAACCACTCTCCCCTCTCCCTGACTGAGGTACATCAGACATGGCACACAAGGAACTCCGCTTCAACGAGGACGCGCGGCGCTCCCTGCAGCGCGGCGTGGACACCCTCGCCGACGCCGTCAAGGTGACGCTCGGCCCCAAGGGCCGCTACGTCGTGCTCGACAAGAAGTTCGGCGCCCCCACGATCACGAACGACGGCGTCTCCATCGCCCGTGAGATCGAGCTCGAGGACCCGTTCGAGAACCAGGGCGCGCAGCTCGTCCGCGAGGTCGCCACGGCGACCAACGACGTGGCCGGCGACGGCACCACCACCGCCACCGTGCTCGCCCAGGCGATCGTGCGCGAGGGCCTGCGCAACGTGACCGCGGGCGCGAACCCGATGGGCCTCAAGCGCGGCATCGAGCAGGCCGTCGAGCAGGCCGTCGCCAACATCAAGGCGCAGTCGAAGGAGGTGTCGGGCAAGGAGGACATCGCCCGCGTCGCCACGATCTCCGCCCGCGACCGCGAGATCGGCGACGTCATCGCCGACGCGATCGAGAAGGTCGGCAAGGACGGCGTCGTCAACGTCGAGGACGGCCAGACGTTCGGCCTGGACCTCGAGTTCACGGAGGGCATGCAGTTCGAGAAGGGCTACATCTCCCCGTACATGATCACGGACTCCGACCGCATGGAGGCCGTGCTCGAGGACCCGTACATCCTCATCGCCAACCAGAAGATCGGCGCGGTCAAGGACGTGCTCCCGATCCTCGAGCAGGTCATCCAGAGCGGCAAGCCGCTGCTGATCATCGCCGAGGACCTCGAGGGCGAGGCCCTGGCCACGATCGTCGTCAACAAGCTCCGCGGCACCTTCTCGGTCGTCGCGGTCAAGGCCCCCGGCTTCGGCGACCGCCGCAAGCGCATGCTCGAGGACATCGCGATCCTCACGGGCGGCGAGGTGATCACCGAGGAGATGGGCCTCAAGCTCGAGAACACGGCCGTGGCCCAGCTCGGCCGCGCGCGCCGCATCGTCGTCGACAAGGACCACACCACGATCATCGACGGTGCCGGCAAGGGCGACGACATCAAGGCCCGCATCAAGCAGATCAAGCAGGAGATCGAGAACTCGGACTCCGATTTCGACCGTGAGAAGCTGCAGGAGCGGCTGGCCAAGCTGTCCGGCGGCGTCGCGGTGGTCAAGGTCGGCGCGGCCACCGAGACCGAGATGAAGGAGAAGAAGCACCGCGTCGAGGACGCGCTGCAGGCCACCCGCGCCGCCCTCGAGGAGGGCATCGTGCCGGGCGGCGGCGTCGCGCTCCTGACGGCGGCGACGAAGCTCAAGATCGACGAGTCGCACCACGACGAGGCGACCGGCCAGAAGATCATCAAGCGGGCGCTCGAGGAGCCGATCCGCCAGCTCGCGGCCAACGCGGGCCTGGAGGGCTCCGTCGTCGTCTCCGACATCCGCGCGGCGAAGGCCGGCTTCGGCCTCAACGTCGACTCGGGCGAGATGGTCGACCTGGTCAAGGCGGGCATCATCGATCCCGCCATGGTCACCCGCTCGGCGCTGCAGAACGCCGCGTCGATCGCGAAGAACATCCTCACGACGGAGTGCATCGTCGTCGAGGCGCCCGAGAAGCCCGTCGCCGGTGGCGGCGGCATGCCCGACATGGGCGGCATGGGCGGCATGATGTAGGAAACCGGCTCGGGCCAGCGGCCCGGACCGATCGCACGACCCTGAAGGGCCCCGGCTCCGGCCGGGGCCCTTCGCGCTTCCCGCGGCGGCGCGCCGCGGCGGCGGCGTGCCATCCTTCCCCGATCACCGCGAAGGGAGTGGACCATGGCCGACTGCACGATCCGCATCAAGAAGAACGGCTCCGCGATGGTGTCGGGCTCGTTCGTGATCGAGGACGTCAACGGCGACCCGTACACGATCGAGGGCGAGGCGTTCCTGTGCCGCTGCGGCGCCTCCCAGACCAAGCCGTTCTGCGACGGCTCGCACAAGGCGGCCGGCTTCGAGTCGGCGCCGACCGTCGGCGACTAGCGCCGACCCGTCCAGACCACGAAGGGCAGGCGCTCGTCGAGCAGACCGGCGAGCGCCCAGTCCTCCTCCGTGCGCCCCTCGGCGGGGCCGACCGCGATCCCGTGGCGGCCGAGCCAGGCGGGCTGCGTCTCGAGTCGCTCGGTCTCGACGCCGGCCGCGGCGGCGGCGCGGCGCAGCTGGCCGACGTCGACGTCGGCCGTGATGTCCTGGGTGCCGGGCGCCTGCAGGGCGTCGCCGCCGGGCTGGCCGCCGATGTAGGTGCGCACGGGCGGCCGGCGACCGTCGTGCACCTCCTCCCCCTCGCCGCCGTAGTCGACGATCAGGAGCCGCCCGCGCCGGACGCCGTCCGCGAGCGCGCGCACGAGCGGGCCGAGCGCGGGCCTGACGGCGTAGCGGGCGCCCGGCCGGGGCGCGGGCACGGAGTCGGTCAGCAGGCGCATCAGCGCGGGATCGGCGGGCGCGGGCGTCTCGACGAGGCGCCCGTCGGGATCCGCGTCGACGAGGACCTCGTCCGGCCAGACCAGCAGCCGCACGGGCAGGGCGTCGAGCACCTCGTTGGCGTAGAGGAAGCCGGGCGCGGGCTCGAGCTCCGTCGGGTCCGAGACCCAGCGGGCGGGCAGGCCGGCGAGGGCCTCGCGCTGGCGCTCAGCGAGGCCGTGGCTGCGCTCGACGAGGACGAGCTCGAAGGCGAGGCCGTGCGCTGCGAGGCGCTCGGCGACGCGGCGCGCGAGCCCGCCCGTGCCCGGCCCCACCTCCGTGACCCGGAAGCCCGCGGGGCGGCCGAGGTCGTCCCAGGTGGCCGCCGCCTCCGCGGCGATCGCGTCGGCGAAGGCGGGGTGCGCCATCGCGGACGTGGCGAAGTGCCCGCCCTGGCCGATGCCGGGGCCGCGGGCGTAGAAGCCCGCCTCGTCGTCGAACAGCGCCGCCTCCATGTACTGCGCGAAGGTGAGCGGCCCGTCGGCGCGGATCCGCGCCACGAGCCGCTCGCGCAGGGACGTCACGGCGCGCGCAGGAGCTCGCGGGTCAGGCAGGTCGGACCGCCGTCGCCCTTCAGGGACACGTCGCCGCCCTGGTAGGCGTGCACCTCGACGCCCGCGGCCTCGAGCGCGCGGCGGATCCTGGGGTTGCCGTCGAGGACCACGACCACGCCGGGACGCACGGCGAGGATGTTGCAGCCCATCGAGTGGTACTCGTCCTCGTCGAGCGGCAGGATGCGGATGCCGCGCTCCTGCAGCTCCTGGATGAGGGTGACGGGCGCGAGCGGCTCGAACACGACCGCCAGGTCGTGCGCCACGGGCGAGATGAAGCTCATCAGGTGCAGCACGTGCGTGGGGCCCTGGTCGTGCGGCAGGTCGAAGCGCAGGGTGCGGGCGCCCTCGGGCGCGAGGATCTCGTCGAGCTGGCGGTGCGCCTCCGCGTTCGTGCGGTAGCCGCGCGCCACGGCGAGGGTCTCGGCGTCGAGCCAGACCATGTCGCCGCCGTCGGCGGTCGCCGTGCCGGTCAGCCGGCCGATCACCGGCACGCCCGCGGCCTCGAGGTCGGGCACCATCGCCTCGCCCTCGCCGACGCGGGCCGGCTTCGCCGAACGCAGCACGATCGCGCCGCGGCCCGACACCCAGACGGGGTCGCAGACGTAGACGGCATCGACCATGCCCTCGACGGGGTCGGCCACCACGACCTCGCAGCCGAGCCCGGCCAGCAGCTCGCCGAAGGCCTCGTGCTCGGCCACGAGACGCCCGGGGTCGGGGGTGCGCCACTGGGCGGCGGCGAAGTCGCCCGTGGTGGCGGGCCGGCGGATCAGGACGCGGCGCAGAGGCTCGACCATCGAGCGCACGCCGCAGGCGGGGGCATCGGGCATGCGCGGCAGGGTAGCGCTCAGGGGGTGTAGACGCCGGCGCCCATCACGAGCACGCCGGCGACCACCATCGAGACGGGCAGGGCGACCCGCAGGGCGCGGCCGAGCCGCGGCCGCGCCGCGACGTGGATAGCGACGAGCCAGATCACGACGAACACGCCCATCCCGTAGCGCGGCAGGGCCAGGTAGGTGCCCGCGAAGACGGGCAGGGCGATCGCCAGCGAGCCGTACAGGAGGTACTCGGCCGGCAGCCGACGGCGCACCCAGCCCTCGACGAGGACCAGAGCCCACAGCATCGCGCAGGCCGTGTCGAACACGTAGCCGAGCCGCGCGACGTCGTGGGCCGCCACGTAGAGGCCGTTGAGGACCGCGACGGGCATCGCGAGGACGAGCAGCAGGTTGGCGCCGCGGCCCCACCCGGCCGACTGGGCGGACTGGGTCGCGAACGGGTCGCCGGTGCGGTAGTAGAGGTACGCGCCGAACGCCACGTACGCGATCGGCAGGAGCGCGACCGGGAGCGCGCGCAGCGCGAACCCGGCGCTGAAACGCCGGCCCTGGTCGCGCCACAGCCGCACGAGCAGGGCGGGCACGAGCATGATCCCGGTCGGGCGCGTCAGCACCACGAGCACGCCGGCGAGGCAGGCGCCGGCGAAGCGGCGGGCCTCGAGCAGCGCGAACGAGGCGACGGTCAGGAGCAGGTAGAGGCTCTCGGTGTACGCGGACGAGAACACGAAGGCGACCGGGAAGAAGGCCGTCAGCCAGACCACGGTGCGGGCCACGCGCTCGCCGGAGCGGCGCGCGACGAGGCGGTGCAGGAGGACGAGCGCGGCCAGGAAGCAGGCGGTCGAGATGAGCACGCCGGCGAGCAGGTAGGAGACGTCGATCAGGCGCGCGACGGCGCGCATCAGCAGCGGGTAGAGCGGCGAGAAGGCGACGCCGTTGCCGTGCGCGACCGTGGGGTCGTAGCCGTAGTCTGCGATCCGCTGGTACCAGATCCCGTCCCACGCGCCGAACGGCGCGAGCAGGGCCTGTCCGAGCGGCTCCCCCGGCTCGCGCTGCACGAGCCCGACGGCCCCGCCGACGGCGAGGGCGAGGAGCCGCGAGAGGACCCCGACGGCGAGCGGGTAGCGCCAGCCCGTCAGGCGCGCCGGACGGGCCTGCACGGCGGGGGCGGCGGCGACGGCCATGGCGGCCTAGGCCGCCTCGGGCTTCCTCGCGACGACGGTGAAGATGTCGCCGAGCGAGACGCCGACGGTGCGCTCGGCGAGGCCGGCGCGCTCCAACAGGCCCGCGGCGATACGGCCGGCGCGCGGCGCGTAGGCGTCGAGGCGCGAGGCGAGGTACGTCAGGCGCACGCGGCGCACGTGCGTGACGACCTCGCAGATCTGGAAGCCCTCGCGGCGCAGCATCTCGCAGAGGGTCTGGCGCGAGAAGTAGACGAGGTGCATCTGCATGTACCAGGGCCAGCGCCGGCCCGCGACGCGCGCGAACAGGGAGTCGACGTCCATCGTGGAGACGGCGAAGACGCCGCCGGGGCGCAGCGCGGCGTGGATCGCGCGGATGTCGAGCGCCGGGTCGGGCAGGTGCTCGATCACATCCCAGAGGGTGATCACGTCGTACCCGCCCTCCGGCAGCGGAGCGTCCTCGATGGCGCCGCAGTGCACCGGCCCGGCGATGCGGCCGCGCGCGATCTCCGACCCCCAGCGCGACGGCTCGACGCCGGCGACCTCGAAGCCCGCGGCCTCGGCCAGGGTCAGGAAGGTGCCGACGTGGCAGCCGACGTCGAGCAGGCGGCCCGAGCGGCGGTAGCGCCGCACCAGCTCGAGGCTGTCCGCGAACGTCTCGAGGCGGCCCTGCTCCTCCTCGATGTACTCCTGGTCCTCGACGTCGCCGTAGTTCTCGACGACGGCCTCGTGGTGCGGCCGCGGGTTCATGTAGACCAGGTGGCACGAGCGGCACTCGACGATGCGGCCATGCTCGCCGAACGCGCTCGACGTGCACGTGTAGTGCACGCGCGGGTCGGCGACGCGGGTGCCCATCGTGTCCTCGACCTTGACGCGGTAGTCGTCGGCGCCGCACAGCGGGCAGCGCACCGCGACCTGCGCCTTCGGGCGCGCGTCCTGGCCGGCGTGGGTCTGGCGATCGGTCTTCTCGGCGGTCATGCGGTGGTCCTGGGGTCTAGCGGCCGCAGCGGGCCTCGGAGATCGGGGGGGCGAACGGGCCGGCGAGCCGGTTGAGGCGGCCGGGGCGGGCGATCAGGCGCCCCGCGGCCCACCAGGCGAATACGGCGACCGCGATGCCGACGAGGATATCGGAAACGTAGTGGTCCCCGAAGTAGACGATCGTGAACCACATCGCCACGGGGTAGACGCACATCACGTAGCCGAAGCGCCGCCGCCAGGCGAGCGCGAAGATCGCGACGAGGGTCGAGTAGGCGGTGTGGAGCGACGGCACGGCGGCGTACGGGTTCGGCAGGACGAGGCCCTCGATGAACGACTTGCCGGCTTGGACGGGCGCCGCGTCGGCCTGCACGTAGCCGATCTTGACGAGCTCCGGCAGGAGCCCGAGCTGGCTCGCCGCCCACGGCGGAGCGGCCGGGTAGACGAGGAAGATGACGGCGCCGATGAAGGAGGCGCCGACGATCGTGATCAGCGCGCGATAGTAGAGCGCGCGGTTCTCGAGCCAGATCAGGAACATCAGGGTCGGCGGCACGATGAAGTGCGCGCGGTTGAGCAGGCCGAGCACGTGGTCGTACCAGCGCACGGTGCCGCTCCAGAGCCACTCCTGCACGACGACGGGCGGGATGTTGCCGAAGAAGACGATGCGGTCGAAGTCGAGGTGCGGCAGGTAGTACGGCTCGGGCCGCAGCAGGTGCGCGACGCCGCGCAGGTGCTCGTACAGGTAGATCCCGACGATCAGGGGCAGGAAGTCGCGGATGTAGCCCTTCCAGATGCCGAGCGCGATCGCAGGCACGAGCAGGATCACGAAGTAGCGGTCCGGCGACAGGAAGACGCCGCGCAGCAGGATCATCCCGCCGAGCCCGACGACGTAGGCGAGGACGAGCACGATCACGCGCTCACGGGTCCACAGGGGGGCCGGGGCGGAGCCGGCGGCGGCGCCGGCCTTGGTCGGGGAATCGGTCGACGCCATCGGCTCGTTCTCCCACAGGGTACGTCCCCTTCCCGCCTTGCTGCGAAGCACCCGTCGAGATGCCCTCCCCCGCCACCGCACCCGCACCCGCGCTCGACCCGGCGCAGCAGATGCGCGCCCTGCGCACGGGCGCGGCCGTCTGCGCGCCCGACGCGGGCGTCGTCGAGGTCGAGGGCCCGGATGCCGAGGCGCTGCTGCAGAACGTGCTGTCGCAGGACCTCGCCGGGATGGCGGACGGCGAGGCGCGGCGCGCGCTGCTCCTGACCCCGAAGGCGCGGGTGGTCGCCGACCTGCGCGTCCTGCGCCGCGACGCGACCCGCTACCTGCTCCTGACCGAGCCGGCCGCGGCCGCGCCGCTCGCGGCCCAGCTGACCCGCTTCCGGCTCGCGATGAAGGCGGAGATCCACGCGACGGGCCACTGGGCGCCGGTCGCCCTCGTCGGCCCGGACGCGCCCGCGATCGAGCTCCCGGGCGAGCGCGTGACCTCGGAGCTCGCGGGCCTGCCCCGGGTCGATGTCCTGACACCCACGATCGGCCTGATGGGGTCGCTCGCAGCGGCCGAGCGGGCCGGCGCGGCGCGCGTCGCCGAGGAGGCGCTCGAGGCGCTGCGGGTCGAGGCCGGTGCGGTGCGCCTCGGACACGACGTCGACGAGCGCTGGATGCCCGCCGAGGTCGGCCTCGTGGAGGAGGCCGTCTCGTTCGACAAGGGCTGCTTCATCGGCCAGGAGCCCGTCACGCGGCTGCACCGGCGCGGCCACGCCAACCGCGGACCGGTACGGCTCGCCCTGGGGCGCGCCGTCGAGCCCGGCACGCCGCTCCTGCAGGACGGCCGCGACGTCGGCGTCGTGACGTCGGTGGCCGGCCCGCCCTGGCTCGAGGGGGTGCGTGCGATCGCGATCGCGCGACTCGACCTCGACCCCGCCGCGGCGCTCGCCGCGGGTGGCGTCGCCGCCCGGGCCGTGACGTAGCGGCCGACGCGCAGGCGGACGACGGCGCGCCCACATGCCCGCCGGCGGCGCGGCTGGCACGGTGGGCGGTGCACCCCGACGAGGAGCGAGAGCCATGGACGACACCCCGTCGATCACCGAGCGCGTACGCGCGCTGATCGAACACGAGCCGGCCGGCGACGGCCGCATCCGCAACCACCTGTCCGTCGCGGGATCGCCCGCGTCGATGCGCGGGTTCATCGAGGACTGCCGCACGGACGGCGGAGCCCGAATCCTGAGCATCGGCGGCGAGCGCATGCCGATCCGCTGGGAGCGCCACGCGGCGCACTCGTCGAGCGGGTCGTGGGTGCGGATCGACCCCGGCCGCGAACCGCAGCAGGGCTCCGAGCATGCGGAGGAGGCGCGCGCCGAGTTCGCGTTCGGCTCGGACAGGCCGCTCGACGACGGGCTCGCCGAGACGAGCCTACGGCACCCCGACCTCGAGTTCCGCTACGCGGGGCTGCACCACCACCGCCTGCGCGAGGATGTCGCCAAGGGCGGCCTGTGGAAGGGCGGCGAGCGGCTCGCCGCCGCCGAGGAGCCCGCGCTCGGCCACCACGAGGAGGGCGAGCAGATGGCGACCCTGATCCGCGACGTCGAGGCGCTCGAGGTCCCACCCGC
This sequence comes from Gaiellales bacterium, assembly GCA_030831375.1. Taxonomy (GTDB): domain Bacteria; phylum Actinomycetota; class Thermoleophilia; order Gaiellales; family F1-60-MAGs149; genus F1-60-MAGs149. Next base: position 12,422 of record JAURLF010000159.1, read on the forward strand.
CGCCGCCTGAGAATGCGCGAGGGGCCCCGGCGCGAACGCCGGGGCCCTCCGCCGCATGCGCCCGGGACGACTCGAACGTCCGACCTCTGCCTCCGCAGGGCAGCGCTCTATCCGCTGAGCTACGGGCGCGCGGAAGCCGCAGGATAGCCCAGACGGGCGCCGGGCCGCGCGGTCAGTACGGGCGGACGGCGCCCTGGTAGTCGCTGCGGCTCGACATCGACGAGATCTTCACGACGTCGCCGGTCTGCGGGGCGTGGATGTACTGCCCGCCGCCGATGTACATGCCCATGTGGCCGAGGTCCGGGCGGTAGAACACGAGGTCACCGGGCAGCAGCTGGTCGGCGGGGACGCGCACGCCCTCGTTCCACTGCGAACCGGTGAAGTGGGAGAGGCCGACGCCGACCTGCGCGTAGGCGTACTTCGTCAGGCCGGAGCAGTCGAAGCCGCTCGGCGACTCGCCGCCCCAGACGTACGGCGTGCCGAGGAACTGCATCGCGACGGACACGGCCTGCGCCCCGATCGAGCCGTCCGTGGGCGGCAGCTCGATCGCCTGCACGGCCGCGGCGGCGTCGCCGAGGTCGGCAGAGCCGCCGAGGGCGATGTCGCCGCCGCCGCCTCCGCCGCCCTGGTTGGCCGCCTCCTGTGCCGCGAGCGCGGCGAGGGCCTGCTGGCGGATCCGCTCCTGGCGGGCCTGCTCCTCGGCGATCAGCTGGGCGATCTCGTCCTCGAGGCCGGCGGCCAGCGACTGCTGCTGGGCGATTCCCTGCTCGATCGCGGCGCGCTCGGCCTCGCGCTGGGCGCGCAGCTCCTTCGCGCGGGCCTCCTGGCGGTCGAGCTTGCCCTGGCGCTCATTGAGGGAGCGGCGGTCGGCCTGCAGGCCCTGCACGAGGTCGCCGGCCTGGGTCTGCGTGCGCGTGAACAGCTCGGACACGGCGAGGACCTCGCTGAGCGACTCCTGGCCGAGGATCGAGGACAGGAGGTCGGGCTCGCCGACGCGGTAGGACTGCTCGAGCTTGCGGTGCAGCTCGCCCTGCGTGGTGCGCAGGTTGTCCTTCGTGATCCGGATCATCCTGCGGTTGAAGGCGATGTCCTCCTCGACCTGGTCGAGCTCGAGCACGGCCTGGTTGTAGCGCTCGATGGCCGGCGTCAGCTCCTCGCCGAGCCGCGCCATCTCGGCGCGGGCGGCCTCGGCCTGCGCGCGCTTGGAGGAGATGTCGGCTCGCTGCGCCGACGCGGGGACCGGCAGGGCCGCGACGAGGGCCAGCACGAGCGCCGCGAGGGCTACGGCGAGGGCATGGCGAGTCGAGGAGAGCGGCATCAGGGGTGGATACGCGGCCCGGCGGCGCAGTCCTGCGCCGGAACCGCCCGATCGGGGCGGCGGGGTGCGTCCTGGTTGTGTGCGGACTGCTTCGCACCGTATCACCGGTTCGGCCGCAAGTCGCATCACGGTACGGCAACGGCGCGGCCTCTACGCTGCGCCCGTGGACACCTCCTCCGACGTGCAGTGGCTGCTCTGGCTCGGCGGCTCCGCGGCCGTGCTCGCCGTGTCCGTCCTGTCCGTCGGCAGCGTGCTCCTGCGCGGCCCGCGTGGCTCCGACGTGCCGATCTGGGGCGGCGCCCTGCGGGCCATCGGCCTCGTCCTCGCCGTCCTCGCCGTCGGACTCGTCGGTGCCTGGCTGATCGCGCGCTGAACCCGCGCGCCGGCCCGCGGGCCGCTGGTATCGTGCGGCCGCGCGGCGAGGTAGCTCAGTTGGTAGAGCACGCGACTGAAAATCGCGGTGTCCCCGGTTCGAGCCCGGGCCTCGCCACTCCCCCGGACCGGTGCGCGTCGGACCCCTACCTCGCGGTGATCCGGACCGGGAACTCCTTGAGCCCGTTGGTGAAGTTCGAGACCAGCCGGCGCTCGGGACCGGTCTGCTCGATCGACTTCAGGCGCGGGAACAGCTGCTCGTAGAGGACCTGGATCTCGAGCCGCGCCAAGTGCGTGCCGATGCAGTAGTGGGGTCCCCCGCGGCCGAAGGCCAGGTGCTCGTCCTTCTTGCGCGTGAAGTCGAGCACGTGCGGGTTCGGGAAGGCGCTCGGGTCGCGGTTGGCGGCGGCGAACCAGACGACGACGCGCTCGCCCTCCGCGATCTCGACGCCGTGCAGCTCGGTGTCGGCGGTGGCGGTGCGTCGGAAGTGCCAGACCGGCGAGGCGATCCGCACCAGCTCGTCGACGGACTGCGGGGTGACGCCCCCGGGGGCGCTGAACTCGGCCATCGCGCGGTCGTCGCGCAGGAGCGCGAGCAGGCCGAGCGCCATCGACTGCCGCGTCGTCTCGTTGCCGGCGACGACGAACAGGGCGAAGTTGTTGTCGAGGTCGCGGTCGCTGAGGGGGCAGCCGTCGATCTCCATGGTGGCGAGGATCGAGAGCACGTCATCCTCGGGCTGCGCGCGCCGGCGTTCGATCGTCTCGCGGCCCATCGCACACAGCTCGGCCGCCGCCTCGCTGCCGAACGGGAGGTACTTGTAGGCCTCCGCCTCGGGCGAGCCGACGACGAACTTGGCGATCTCGGGGTCCGAGTCGATGATCATGCGGTCGCCGAGCTCGATGAAGCGGTCCCACTGGCTCTCCGGCAGCCCGAGCAGGGTGCCGAGCACGCGGATCGGGATCAGCGCGGCGACGTCGTGGACCCAGCAGATGTCCTGCTTCTCGAAGGCCTCGTCGAGGACGCCGTCGACGATCCCGCGCAACTGATCCGTGTAGCGGGCAATCGACTTCGGCGTGAAGTCGCGGGCGAACGGCCGGCGCCACGCGGTGTGCAGCGGCGGATCGGTCTCCATGAAGTTGCGGCGCGCCTCGAGCACGTCCGGCTCGACCGCGCCGATGCGGGCCGACCCGCCGACCTGGGACGAGAACAGCGTGGCGTTCTTGAGCACGTGCAGGACGTCGTCGTACGTCGTCACGCACCAGAAGCCGTCGCCGTCGGGCTCGGGGTGGCGGTAGACGGGGGCGTGCTCCTGCAGCCACGCGAACACGTCCCAGGGCTCGCGCTCGGCGAACAGCTGGTGGTCGAGCAGGTCGAACTTCGGGGCCTCGATCGCGGACATCCGCTGCCTCCCTCAGGGGGTGGAGGCAGCCTACAGGATTGGATCCAAAACGCAACGGCGCCCGGCGTCGCCCTGTCGGGCCGGCCGTGTGAGACGCTGCTTCGTGTCCTATTTGTGCCGTACACTCCCGGCCCATGCCGAAACTCCGCGACGAGACCTACGCCGCCCGCCGGGCCCACATCCTCGACGCGGCACGTGCGTGCTTCTCCCGCAAGGGCTTCCACGCCGCCTCGATGCTCGACCTGCAGGCCGAGGCCGGCGTCTCCGCCGGCGCGATCTACGTCTACTTCCCGAG
>JAURLF010000160.1 GCA_030831375.1 Gaiellales bacterium
CTCGCCCTGCTCGGCATCGTGATCGTCAACATGGAGTACTACGCGCAGCCGCTGGAGAGCGGCTGGATCGAGTCCATGGGCGGCCTCGACGGCGCGGCCCGCTGGCTCTCGATCGCGGTCTTCCAGGCCAAGAGCTACCTCGTCTTCTCGCTGCTCTTCGGCTACGGCCTCGGCATCCAGGTGGCCCGCTCGACGGCCTCGGGTGCGCCGCTCGGCCGGCGCTACGCCCGCCGCATGATCGGCCTCTTCCTCCTCGGCGCCCTGCACGCGGTGCTGCTGTTCGCCGGCGACATCCTGATGGCGTACGCCATCCTCGGCGCCGTGCTGTGGCCGCTGCGCCGCGTGCGCGAGCGCGAGCTCCTGTTCACGGCCGGCGCGCTCGCCGCGCTGTCCGCCGTCGGCGCGCTCGTGCTCGGCGCCGCGACGTTCCTCAAGGGCGGCCTGGCGGCGACCGTCCCCGACACGGCCGCGGCAGTGCAGGCGATCGCGGAGGGCACCCTCGGGGAGCAGATCGGGCAGCGCGTCTCCGACCTCGGCGCCGCCCAGGCCGTGGTCTTCCTCGTGCAGGGCCCGATGGTGGCCGCCGCCTTCCTCGTCGGCCTGATGCTCGCCCGCCGCGGGCTCCTCGCCGACCCGGCCGCGCACCGCGCGCTGCTCCGGCGCATGGCGCTGATCTGCCTGCCGACCGGGCTGATCGGCGGCGCGCTCGCCGCGACCCTGATCGTGGTCGTCGGGGGCGAGGCGTCGGGCATCGGCATCGCGCTCCAGTTCCTCCTGGCGCCCCTCTCGAGTCTCGGCTACGTGGCCGGCGTCGCGCTGCTCGTCGCCGGCCACCGCCTGCCCCGGGCCCTGGCCCGCGTCGGGGCCGCTGGCCGCATGTCGCTGACCGTCTACCTCGGCGAGTCGATCGTCGCGGTGATCCTGTTCACGGGCCTCGGCTTCGGCCTCTACGGCGAGGTGGGCCCGGCGCTCGGACTCGTGATCGCGCTCGCGACGTGGCTCGGGTTCCTGGTCTTCGCGGCGATCTGGTGGCACGCCTTCCGGTACGGGCCGTTCGAGTGGCTTCTGCGCTCCTTCACCTACGGGCGCCTGCAGCCCCTGCGGCGGGCGCCGTAGCCCGCCGCCTGCTCTAGGCTTCCGCCCCGTGGCCGCGACCCGCGTGAACGTCGACGTCCCGGGCTCGTCCGCCAACCTCGGGCCCGGCTATGACTGCCTGGCGATCGCGTTGCCGCTGCGCCTGCGCGTGGCGATCGAGCGCCGACCCGGCCCCCTCGCGGTCGAGATGGCCGGCGAGGGCGCGGGCGAGCTGCCCGCCGACGCCACCAACCTCGTCGCCGCGACCCTGCTCGCCGAGCTCGACGAGAAAGGCGACGACCTGCACGTCGCGATCGACAACCGCATCCCGCTCGGCGCCGGCTGCGGCTCGTCGGCCGCCGCGATCGTGGCGGCGCTCGCCGCCGCGGACCTCCTGCGCGGCCGCGAGGCGAACCCGGCCAGCCTCATGCTGCGCGCCTCCGCCATCGAGGGGCACCCCGACAACGTCGCGGCGAGCGTGCTCGGCGGCGTCACCATCGCGGCCGGCGACCCGCCGACCGCGCGCCGGATCGAGCCGCCCGCGGACCTCACCCTGGTCGTGGCCGTCGCCGATGAGCGCGTCCTCACCCGCGACGCCCGCGCGGCCCTGGCGGGCGACGTGCCCCGCGGCGACGCCGTCTGGAACATCCAGCACGCCGCGCTGCTGGTGCACGCGCTGCACACGGGCGCCCTCGACGACCTCTCGGTCGCCCTCACCGACCGCCTCCACGAGGACGTCCGCGCGGCGCTGATGCCGACCTTCCAGGAGCTGCGCAGCCGCAGCGCGGAGCTCGGCGCGCTCGGCGTCACCCTGTCGGGCGCCGGTCCGTCGGTGCTCGTCTGGTGCGCGGCCGACCGCGCCGACGAGATCGCGGCGGGCGTGCGGTCGATCGTGCCGAGCGCCGACGTGCACGCGCTGCGACCCGAGCCTGTCGGGCTCGTCTGCGGCTAGGCGGTCCGCGCCCGTGCCGAGCGGCCCGCCGTCCTCGATGGGTCCTGCTCGGGCACCTGCCGCCTAGTAGGCCACGACGCGACTGCCGCCCTCGGCGGCGAGGCGCTGCTCCTCGGCGCGGTAGCTGGAGCGCACGAGGGGGCCGGCGAAGACGCTGCCGAAGCCGAGCTCCATGCCGGCCTCGCGGAAGCGGCGGAAGGAGTCGAGCGGCACCCAGCGGTCGAGCGGCAGGTGCCGCTCGCTCGGCTGCAGGTACTGCCCAATCGTGACGACGTCGACGTCGTGGGCACGCAGGTCGGCCATCGTCTCGACGACCTCGTCGTCGGTCTCTCCCATCCCGACGATGATCCCGCTCTTCGTGAGCAGCGGCGCGCGCTCGGGGAAGTGCCCGACCCACAGCTCCTTGGCGCGCCGGAGGATCCACAGGGCGCGGTCGTAATCGCCCTTGATGCGGACCTTCGGCTGGATCCGCCGCACGGTCTCGATGTTGTGGTTGTAGACGTGCGGTTCGGCGGCCAGGACGGTCACCATCGCGTCGTCCTCCTTGCCGAGGAAGTCCGGCACCAGCACCTCGACCTGCAGCTCCGGGTTGCGGCGGCGCAGCGCGCGGATCGTCTGCGCCCAGTGCTCGGCGCCCTTGTCGGGGAGGTCGTCGCGGTCGACGCTCGTGACCACCACATGGCGCAGGCCCATCCGCTCGGCGGCGGCGGCGAGCTTCGCCGGCTCGAGCGGGTCGAGCTCCTCGCCGCGCTTGCCGCTCGTGACGGCGCAGTAGCGGCAGGCGCGCGTGCAGGTGTCGCCCATGATCTGGAAGGTCGCGGTGCCGCGCCCCCAGCACTCGCCGATGTTCGGGCAGCCCGCCTCCTCGCAGACGGTGTGCAGGCCATTCTCGCGCACGATCCCGGTCAGCTCGTCGAAGCGCGAGCCGGGGCTGGCGGCGCGCACGCGCATCCAGTCGGGTCGCGTCTTCGCCTCGGGACCCCAGGGCATGTCAGGCCTCGCGGATCTCGTAGAGGACGCCGTCGGGGTCGGCGATGCCGGTCACGCGCCGGCCGTCCGCCGTCTCCGTGACGTCGTCGAGGAAGGGCGCGTCGCGCTCCTTGAGCTCGGCCAGGAAGGCGTCGAAGTCCTCCACGACGAGCGTGATGTAGACGCCCGCCTCGGCCAGCCACTTCTTGCCGAACTTGCGCCGCACGGCACCGCCCTCGACGTCGACGCGCAGGCCCTCGCGGGTCGCGGCGAAGCCGTTCTCGTCGATCTCCGACAGGGTGCAGCCGAGCCGGTTCTCGTAGAACTGCCGCGAGCGCACGAGGTCGCTCGCGAAGACGGTGTAGCGGTGCTCGCGGATCACAGCGGCACCGACTCCCAGCTGCGGCCGAGGCGCTCGCCGAGGCGCGCGAGGACGGCGGCGGAGGCCTCCGCGCGGTCGATCGGGCGGCCCGCCTCGAGCGCGGCGGTCGTGTAGCGGGTCTCCTGCAGCCCGCAGCCGACGAAGAGGTCGAACGGCTCGAGGTCGCAGTCGACGTTGAGGGCGAAGCCGTGGGTCGTGATCCAGGAGGCCACGTGCACGCCGATCGAGGCGATCTTGCGGTCCTCGACCCAGACGCCGGTGTGCTCCTCGCCCTCGCGCGCCTCCGCGGACACGCCGAGGTCGCCAAGGGCGTCGATCAGGGCGCCCTCGAGGGTCTCCACGTAGCGGCGCAGGTCGCGGCCGAGCGGCGCCAGGTCGAGGATCGGGTAACCGACCAGCTGGCCGGGGCCGTGGTACGTGGCGCGGCCGCCGCGGGCGACCTCGACGACGCCGATGCCGCGCTGCGCGAGCAGCGCCGGGTGCGGGATCTCGCTGGCCACGTCGGTGCGCGTGCCGAGCGTGACCACGGGCTCGTGCTCGAGCAGGATCAGGGTGTCCGGGATCGCCTGCTGGGAGCGGGCCCCCGCGAGGTCGGCCATCGTGGCCAGCGCCTCGTCGTACGGGGTGAGCCCCGGCAGGTCGATCAGGTAGGCGGCGGTCGCGGCGGGCGCGCTCACGCGCCGAACGCCTCCTCGTCCCACGTCTCCAGGTTCTGCTTGATCTGGGCCATGAACTGGGAGGCGTAAGCGCCGTCGATCAGGCGGTGGTCGTAGCTGAGCGACAGGTACATCATCGGCCGGATCGCGATCGCCTCGGACCCGTCGGGGCCCGTGACGACCATCGGCCGGCGCACGATCGCACCCGTGTCGAGGATGCCGACCTGGCCGACGGGGAGGATCGGGGTGCCGTACAGCGAGCCGAAGACGCCCGGGTTCGTGATCGTGAAGGTGCCGTCCGAGAGGTCGTCGATCGTCAGCTTCTTCGCGCGCCCGCGGACGGCGAAGTCGTTGACGGCCTGCGCGAGGCCGAGCAGGTTCAGCGTCTCCGCGTTCTTGATCGACGGCACGAGCAGGCCCTTGCCGTCGTCGACGGAGACCGCCATCCCGAGGTTGACGTAGCGCTTGATGACGGCCTCGCCCTCGCGGACCTCCGCGTTCATCCACGGCCAGACCGCGATCGCGTCGACCGAGGCGCGCATGATGAAGGGCAGGAACGAGAGGCCGACGCCGTAGTCGGACTTGAACTTGCCCTTCAGGCGGTTGCGGATGTCGGTCACGCGGCCGAGGTCGACCTCCCATACCTGCGTGACGTGCGCGGCGGTGTCGATCGACTCGCGCATGTGCTTGGCCGTGACCTGGCGGACGCGCGAGAAGGTGTAGATCTCCTCACCGGTGGCGGGCGCCGCGGGCTCGACCGGCGCCACGGGGGCGGCCGGGGCGGCGGGCGCCGGGGCCGCGGCCGGAGCCGGGGGCGCCGCGGGGGCGGGCGGGGCGACGACGGCCGTCGGCTCGGCCGCCGGCGCGGCGAAGGCGCCGCCGGAGGCGCGGGCGGCCAGGAACGACTCGACGTCCTTCTTCGTGACGCGGCCACCACGGCCGGTGCCGGTGATCTGGCCGATGTCGAGGCCGTGCTCGGCGAGCATCCGCGCGACGACCGGGGAGACGAACGCGCGGCCCTCCCCGCCCTCGGCGGTCGCGGGCGCGGCGGGGGCTGCGGGGGCCGGCTCGGCGGGCGCGGCGACCGCGGGCGCAGGCGCCTCGGGCGCGGGCTCCGCCGGGGCGGCGGGCGCAGCCGGGGCCGCGGGGGCGGCGGGGACGGCGGACGGGTCGGTCGACAGGACCGCGATGCGGGTGCCGACGTCGACGGTCTCGCCCTCGGCGACGAGGATCTCGATGACCACGCCGCCCGCGGGCGACGGCACCTCGGTGTCGACCTTGTCGGTCGAGATCTCGACGATCGTCTCGTCGGACCGCACACTGTCGCCGACCTGCTTCAGCCAGCGGCTGATCGTACCCTCCGTCACGCTCGAGCCCATCTGGGGCATGACCACATCGACGTTGCTCGCGACCGCCATCGCGCGACCTCCTGGGGGTCCTGCGGCTTCCGGTTGAACCGTAGCGCTCCTTCGCCCGGGTCGCGGCTTGCGGCCGATCGGGCGGCCCGCCGCGAAGAGGGGGTTCGTGCCCCCCGCCGCCGAACTCCGCGGGGTGTCGAAGCGCTTCGGCTCCTTCGTCGCCCTCGACGCGATCGACCTCGCCGTCTCCCCGGGCGAGATCCGCGGCTTCCTCGGACCCAACGGCGCGGGCAAGACGACGGCGATGCGGATCCTCGTCGGCCTCCTGCGCGCCGACGGCGGCGACGTGACGCTGCTCGGCGGCGACCCCTGGTCCGAGCCGGGCGTGCGCGCCGAGCTCGGGTTCCTGCCATCCGACCCGGGCCTGTACGGGCGCATGCGCGGCCGCGACCTGCTCGACCACTTCGCCGCCCTCTCGGAACGCGCGCCCGTGCTGCGCGAGGCCGCGTGCGCGCACCTGCGCATGACCGACGAGGACCTCGCGCGCCCCGTGCGCGCCTACTCGAAGGGCATGCGCCAGAAGCTCGGCGTGCTGCAGGCCGTGCAGCACGACCCCGCCCTCTTGATCCTCGACGAGCCCGGCGAGGGCCTCGACCCGCTCGTCATGAGCGGGCTGGTCGCGCTCCTGCGCGACCGCCGCGACGCGGGCCGCGCCATCCTCTTCTCGAGCCACGTCCTCGCCGAGGTCGAGGCGCTCTGCGACGCCGTCACGATGATCCGCGGAGGCCGGATCGTCGGCGCCGGCACGATCGGCGAGATCGCCCAGCGCCGCTCGCGCCGGGTCGTCGTCGAGGTCGCCGACCCCGCGGTCGCGATCGAGCTGCCGGGCTGCGAGCCGGTCGACCGCACGGGCGCGCGCGCGACGTTCTCGCACCACGGCGAGATCGGGCCGCTGCTCGCGGCCCTCGCGGCGCTCGACCCCGTCGACGTGCGCATCCAGGAGGCCTCGCTCGACGAGGTGTTCATGGAGTACTACGGCGAGGCGGCCCCGTGAGCGGTCCCCTGATCCGGCGGCTCGTGGCCGAGCAGCGCGTGCGGCTGCCGCTCGAGGTGCTCCTGATCGCCGCCTGGGGCTTCCTGCTGGTGGCGGTCTTCGCGACCAGCGAGATGTTCACGGCCCAGCTCGAGGCGCAGGCGAACGAGTTCGGCGACCTGCTCGACCTGGTCGGGATCGACCCGCTCGCTCAGTGGGCGTCCGTCGGCTTCGAGCACCCGATCTTCCTGCTCGGCGGCGGCCTCTTCAGCGTCGGGCTCGGCGTCCGCGCGATCGCGGGCGAGCTCGAGGCGGGCTCGCTCGCCCTCGCCCTGGCCCGGCCCCTGTCGCGCGGACGCTGGTACGCGTCCCACCTGGCCGTGCTCGTGCCGGGCTGCCTGCTGCTCGGCGAGGCGTACGCGATCGGCTGCCTCGTGGCGATCGGCGTGACCGACCCGATCGGCGAGATCGCACCGTGGACGATGCTCGTCGCCGGCGCGCAGGGCGGGCTGCTCCTGCTCGCCCTCGGCGCGCTCGGGTTCCTGTTCTCCTCGTTCGCGTCCGAGCGGGGCCGCGCGCTCGCCTGGTCCGTCGGCGTGATCGTCGTC
>JAURLF010000161.1 GCA_030831375.1 Gaiellales bacterium
CAACCTGATGAGCCACGTGCGTGCGGTGCGCGCCGCGCTCCCGCATCTGCGTTCGAGCGATCAGGCCCGCATCGCGATGGTGGCCTCGACGGCCGGCAAGCGCCCGTCCACGGGCATGCCGGACTACAGCGTGATGAAGGCGGCGATGCTGTCCTTCTCGCGCCTCGTCGCGGACCTGGAGGCGAGAAACGGCGTGCTCGTGAACGCGGTCTGCCCGGGGCCGACGGCGACCGACGCGTGGCTCGCCGAGGGCGGCCTCGCCGACCAGACCAAGGGCGCCGGGACACGCGAGGAGGCCCTCGCGAAGGCCGGTGCGGGGCGGCCGATCGGCCGGCTCGCTGAGCCTGAGGAGATCGCGGACGTGATCGCCCTGCTCGTTTCCGCGCGCTCCTCGTACGTGACGGGAGCAGCCTGGGGCGTCGACGGCGGCACCGTGCCCGTGATCATCTGACGTAACGCACGCGCGCCCCGGCCCGACTGCGGGGCGTGGACGACTACGCTAGCGGCATGGACGACATCGCCCTTTCCGAGCGCGAGGAGGCCCCCGCCGGCCCCGTCGCCGAGGGCTTCCTGGGGCGCGTACTGGACGAGGAGGACCGTCGGCTCGCCCCGTGGGCGACCCGAACCCGCGACTCGCGCGGGCGCGCACACGACGAGGAGCCGTGCCTTCTGCGGGCGCCCTTTCAGCGCGACCGCGACCGGATCGTGCACGCCAAGGCCTTCCGGCGGCTCAAGCACAAGACCCAGGTCTTCATCGCGCCGGAGGGCGACCACTTCCGCACGCGCCTGACGCACACGCTCGAGGTGACGGGCATCGCGCGGGCCGTCGCCCGCGCCCTCGCCCTCAACGAGGACCTGACCGAGGCGATCGCGCTCGGCCACGACCTCGGCCACCCGCCGTTCGGCCATACGGGTGAGGAGGCCCTGTCGGACGCCCTCGATGCGCGCTTCGGTCGCCGCTTCCACCACAACGAGCATTCGCTGAGGATCGTCGAGCACCTCGAGCGCGACGGGCGCGGCCTCAACCTCACCGACGAGGTCCGCGACGGCATCCTCAACCACACGGGGCCCGTCGCTCCGCGCACGCCCGAGGCGCGGATCGTGAAACTCGTCGACCGCTTCGGGTACATCAACCACGACATCGACGATGCCGTCCGGGCCGGGGTGCTCGACCCGGCGCGGCTGCCCGCGGGCCCCGTGGCGCTACTGGGCACGAGCGCGGCGCGGCGCATCGACGCCCTTGTCCACGATCTCGTCGAACGCTCCGCGGAGGCGCGGGACATCGAGCAGTCCGCGCCGTACGCCGAGGCGCTGCTCGAGCTGCGCGCGTTCATGTTCGAGGAGGTCTACCTGCGGCCCGCGACCGAGACGGAGCGGGGTCGTATTCGCAACGTCGTGGAGTCGCTGTTCGACTGGCTGCTCGCGCACCCCGAGGAGGTGCCGACGGGCCCGGAGTCGCTCGACGTGCGCGCGGTCGACTACCTCGCGGGGATGACGGACCGCTACGCCCTGCGCGCCTACCGGGCGCGCTTCGAGCCGGACGCCTGGCGCTTCTAGGGAGGGCGGATGGCGGGACGGATCAGCCGCGGCACGGTCGAGCGGGTGCGCGAGCGCGCCGATCTCGTCGAGATGGTGCAGGCCCGCACGGGCCAGGTGCGGATGACGGGCGGACGCGCGATGGCGCGCTGCCCGTTCCACGATGAGCGCACCGCGTCGTTCTCGATCGAGCCGACGCAGAAGCTCTACCACTGCTTCGGCTGTGGTGTCTCCGGCGACGTCTTCAAGCTCGTGATGGAGCTCGAGGCGTGCGAGTTCCCCGAGGCGGTCGAGCGGCTCGCGGAGCGCTACGGCGTGCCGATCGAGTACGACGAGCTGTCGCCGCGCGAGGCCGAGGAGCGCGACCGCGAGAAGCGGATCGAGCGCTTGCTCGAGGAGACCTGCGCCTTCTACGAGCGCGTCCTCCGGGACGGCCCGGAGGCGGCGGCCGCGCGCGCGTACCTGGCCGAGCGCCACCTCGATGACGACGCCGTCGCGCACTGGCGGATCGGCTGGGCGCCCGACGCGTGGGAGCGCGTCGTCGGCGGGGCCCGCGGCAAGGGCTACTCCGACGAGGAGCTGCTGGCGTCGGGCGTCGCCAGCGAGGGGCGGCGCGGACCGATCGACCGGTTGCGCGGCCGTCTCGTGTTCCCGCTGATGGACGGGCGCGGGCGCGTGCGCGGCTTCGCCGGGCGGATCCTGCCCGGCCAGGAGGGCCCGAAGTACATCAACTCGCCCGAGGGCCCGTTCTTCCACAAGGGCCGGCTGCTGTACGGCCTGCACCATGCGCGCTCGCCGATCGCGAAGGCGAGCCGCGCCGTCATCGTCGAGGGCTACACGGACGTGATCGCGCTGCACGGGGCCGGCGTCGAGGAGGCGGTCGCCTCGATGGGGACCTCGCTGACCGAGGAGCAGCTGGCCGAGCTGCGCCGGCTCTGCTCGACGCTCGTGCTCGCCTTCGACGCCGACCAGGCCGGGCAGGATGCGGCGCTTCGCGGCATGCGGCTGGCCGAGCAGCAGGGGTTCGACGTGCGCATCGTGCCGCTGCCGCCCGGCCAAGACCCGGCGGAGATCGCCCAGGGCGGCCGCGAGGCCGTCGACCGGGCCTTCGACGGCGCCGTGTCGGTGCTCGCCTTCCTCGTCGGCCGGGCGCTCGCGCGTCGCGACGAGGACGGCCCCGACCGCGTCTACGCCGAGCTGCGCTCGATCCTCTCCCAGGCTCCGCCGACGCCGGAGCGCCAGGCGCAGGTGCGCCGCATCG
>JAURLF010000162.1 GCA_030831375.1 Gaiellales bacterium
CCTGCCGCTCGCCGGCGCCGTGCTCCTGGCGGTGCTCGGCACGCGCCTGCCCGCCCGCGGCGCGGGCTGGATCGCCTCGCTCGTGATGCTGGCCGCGTTCGTCTGCTCGGCGATCGCGACGATCATGCTCGCGACCCGGCCGCACGAGGAGCGCGCGGTCGTGCAGACCGCGTGGACGTGGCTGACCGCGGGCGGCTTCCAGGTCGGGCTCGACATCTGGTTCGACGAGCTGACCGCCGTGATGCTGCTCGTCGTCACCGGGATCGGCTTCCTGATCCACGTCTACTCGATCGGCTACATGAAGGGCGACGAGCAGGAGCGGCGCTTCTTCGCGTACCTGAACCTGTTCGTCTTCTCGATGCTGCTGCTCGTCGTCGCCGGCGACCTCGTGCTGCTGCTCGCCGGCTGGGGCCTCGTCGGCCTCTCCTCGTACCTGTTGATCGGCTACTGGCACCAGAAGCCGTCCGCGGTCAAGGCGGCCAAGAAGGCGTTCGTGATGAACGCGATCGGCGACGTCGGCCTCGCGCTCGGCATCTTCCTGCTCTTCGTCGAGCTCGGCACGACCGCGTACGGCGGCATCTTCGCCGGCGCCGCCCAGCTCGATACGTGGACCGCCACCGTGGCCTGCCTGCTGCTCCTCGTCGGCGCGCTCGCGAAGTCCGCGCAGCTGCCGCTGCACACGTGGCTCCCGGACGCGATGGAGGGCCCGACCCCCGTCTCCGCCCTGATCCACGCCGCCACCATGGTCACCGCGGGCGTCTACCTGATCGCCCGCATGAACCCGCTCTTCCACGAGGCGCCGTTCGCGCTCGAGACCGTCGTCGTGATCGGCGTCCTCGGCCTGCTGATGGCCGGCGCGATCGCGCTCGTCCAGACGGACATCAAGCGCATCATCGCCTTCTCGACGATGAGCCAGATCGCCTACATGTTCGTCGGCGTCGGGCTCGGCGCCTACTGGGCCGGCATCTTCCACCTCTTCACGCACGCCTTCTTCAAGGCGCTGCTGTTCATGGGCGCCGGCCTCGTCATCCACGCCCTGCACGGCGAGCAGGACGTCCGCAACATGGGCGGCCTCCGGCGCGTGATGCCGAAGACGTACTTCTGCATGCTGATCGGCGCGCTCGCCCTCGTCGGCATCTTTCCGCTGTCGGGCGGCTTCTCGAAGGACGCGATCCTCAGCTCCGCGCTCGAGGTCGGCACCCCGCTGGCCTGGATCGCCTACATCGGCGGCCTCCTCGGCGCGCTGCTGACCGGCATCTACACGTTCCGGCTGATGTTCCTCGTCTTCCACCGCCGCATGACGCCGTACGCCGAGGCCGTCGCCCCCAAGTCCGTCAAGCACCACGGCGAGGGCCCGAGCTCGATGCTGTGGCCCGTCTACATCCTCACCGTCGGCGCCGCCGTCGCGGGCCTCGTCCAGATCCCCGGCGTCACGCACGTCTTCTACGACTGGCTCGAGCCGATCGCGCCCGCGGGGATGGTCGAGCCGAGCGCGCTGCAGGAGTGGGTCACGACCCTGATCGCCGTCACGATCGGCACCGTCGGCATCGCGATCGCGGGCCACCTCTACCTGACGGAGAAGGACGCCACGGAGCGCATGCGCCTCGGCCGCGGCCGGCTGATCGACCACGCCCTCGAGCGCCGCCTCTACTGGGACGACCTGTACGCGGTCGTGTTCGAGCGCCCCGCCCAGTGGCTCGCCGCCTTCCTGCGCCGCGGCGTCGACCAGCCCGCCGCCGGCTGGCTGCCGACGGACGGCGTCGGCACCTTCTCGGCCTTCCTCGGCCGCAGCTTCAACGCGATCGAGAACGGCGTCGTGCGCTCGTACGCGCTGGTGATCGTGCTGGGTGCCGCCGCGCTGCTCCTCCTCGTCCTGGTGCGCGCCGCATGATCACCGTCACCACGCTGATCGCCGTGCCCCTCGCCGCGGGCATCGTGCTCCTGCTCGTGCCGTTCGCGCGGCGCCTCGCCGGCTACCTCTCGCTGCTCGTCGCGCTCGCCGCGCTCGGCGCCGTGATCGGGTTCGTCTACCGCTTCGAGCCGATGGGCGGCTACCAGTTCGGCGACGACGCCGAGTGGATCCCGCAGCTCGGGATCCGCTGGACGGTCGGCCTCGACGGCGTCGGCCTCGCGATGACCGCCGTCACCGCCCTCGTCGTCGCCTGCGCGATCGGGTACGGCATGTGGGCCGGCCGCGACCGCTCGCACGCCGCCTTCGGCCTGCTCCTGATCACCGAGGCGTTCCTGTTCCTCGTCTTCGCCGCGCGCGACCTGTTCGTCTTCTACGTCGGCTTCGAGGGCATGCTGATCCCGCTGCTCGTCCTGCTCGCCGTGTGGGGCGGCGCGGACCGCCGCCGCGCGATGGTGCAGGTGATCGCGTACACCGCCTTCGGCACGCTGCTGATGCTCGTCGCGATCCTCTGGCTCGGCCTGACCGCGCCCGGCGGGCCCGACTTCTCGATGGCCTCCGCGGTGGGCCGCGGCGGCGATCTCGCCTTCTGGGCGTTCGCGCTCGCCTTCGCGATCAAGTCGCCGCTCCTGCCGTTCCACGGCTGGGTGATGCCGGCCTACCGCCAGTCCTCGCCCGAGGTCGCGGCCGTCCTGTCCGGCGTCGCGTCCAAGGCCGGCGGCTACGCGTTCCTGGCCGTGCTCGTGCCGCTCTTCCCGGCGCAGGCCGCCGAGTACGCGTGGCTGTTCATCGCGCTCGGCCTCGCCGGCTTCTTGTGGGGCGCGCTGCTCGCCTTCCGCCAGCCCGACGGCCGCGGCGTGATCGCCTACTCGTCGATCGCGCAGATGTCGTTCGTCGTGCTCGGCATCTTCCTGCTCAACGCGCAGGGCGCGACCGGCGCGACGTTCCAGATGGTCAACCACGCGCTCGTCTCCGCCGCCCTGTTCCTGCTCGCCGGCTGGCTCGAGACGCAGGCCGGTTCGGGCGACTTCCGCCACCTCGGCGGCCTCGCCCGCAGCCGCCCCGTGCTCGCCACCGTGGCGCTCGTGCTCGGCATGGCCGCCCTCGCCGTGCCCGGCTCGAGCGTCTTCGCCTCCGAGTTCCTGATCCTGCTGGCCGCCTTCGCCGACGCCTGGTGGCTGGGCGCGCTCGCCTCGCTCGGGATCGTGCTCGCCGCGATGTACATGCTGCGCTGGATCTCCGCCGTCCTCCACGAGCGCGAGGGCGACCTCGTCGGCCAGCTGCGCCCGCCCGACCTGCGCAGCGGAGCGCTGCTCTGCATCCTGCCGCTCGCGCTCGCCCTGATCGGCCTCAGCCTCGCGCCCGCCCAGCTGACGGAGCGCGTCGAGGACGCGAGCACCGCGATGATCGCCGCGGCCTTCCAGGACACGGGGGCCGACGAGTGATCGAGCATCCCGTGATCGACTGGTGGGCCGTCTCGCCCGACATCGCGATGGGCGTCGGCGCCGCCGTCACGCTCCTGATCGCCGCGTTCCTGCGCGGCCGCGGTCGCGGCATCGGGTTCGTCGTCGGCCTCGCCACCGCCGGCCTCGTCGCGGGCCTCGCGATCGCCCAGTGGGGCGACGCGCCCGTGTCCACGATCGCGGACACGATGGTCGTCGACCAGGTCACGCAGATCAGCCGCATCGCCGTCTCCGCCTGCCTCGCCCTGACCCTGATCGCGGCGTTCGGCTGGAGCCGCCTGCGCGACTCGGGCGCCGAGTTCGCCGCGCTGCTCATGTTCGCCGCCGCCGGCATGAACCTCGTCGCCGCCGCCAGCTCGTTCATGACGCTGTTCGTGGCGCTCGAGCTGTTCTCGATCTCGCTGTACGCGCTGAGCGGCTTCGCCCGCGACCGCTGGTCGCTCGAGGCGGGCTTCAAGTACCTCGTGCTCGGCACGATCGGCTCCGTGATCCTCGTCTACGGCGCGGCCTTCCTCTACGGCGCGACCGGCTCGTTCCAGTTCGCCGAGGTCGCAGCCGGCCTCGAGGGCAGCGGCACGGGCGACCTGCTCGTCGTCGCGGGCGGCGTCCTCGTCCTCGTCGGGCTCGCCTTCAAGGTCGGCGCGGTGCCGTTCCACATGTGGGTCCCCGACGTCTACGAGGGCGCCCCGACCCCGATCACCGGCTTCATGGCGGCCGGCACGAAGATCGTCGCCTTCATCATGATGGCGCGCGTCCTCTACGAGGCGCTGCCGGCCCTGCGCGACACCTGGGAGCCCGCGCTGGTGGCGATGGCCGTGGCCACGATGGTGCTCGCCGCGATCGCCGCCCTCGTCCAGACGAACGTCAAGCGGATGCTCGCCTACGCCCTCGTCGGCTCGTCCGGGTACGCGCTGATCGCCGTCATCGTCGGCGGCGAGCAGGGCCTGCGCGCGCTGCTCTTCTACCTCGTCGCCGCCGCGCCGCTCGCGCTCGGCGCCTTCGCCGTGATCGCGCTGCACGAGCGCGACACCGGCGGCCCCGCCACGCTCGACTCGCTGCGCGCGTGGGGCTTCGACCGGCCGCTCGCGGGACTCGCGCTGACCGTCTTCCTGCTCGGCTTCGCCGGCTTCCCGCTGACGTCCGGCTTCATCGGCAAGTTCCTCGTCTTCGGCAGCGCCGTCCAGTCGGACCAGTGGACGTGGCTCGCCGTCGTCGGCGCGATCAGCTCCGTGATCGGGCTCGGCTACCTGCTGCGCGTGATCGGCGCCCTCTACGACCGCAGCGCCAGGAGCGGCGTGCTGCTGCCGGCCGCGCCCGGCTTCGGCTCGCTCAACCTGGTGATCGTCATCTGCCTCGCCCTCGTGATCGCCCTCGGCGTCGCTCCGGGCCTCGGGATCGACTGGGCGGGCGAGGCGGCGCGCTCGCTCGCCGCCGGCCGCTAGCGCGCGTCGCAGCGCCTACGATCAGCACCTGAACCGACGCGACGGGAGGACCCGGATGCCCGAGAACACCACCATCACCTGGTACGGACACGCCACCTGGGGCATCGACACGCCCGGCGGCGTCCACGTCGTCGTCGATCCGTGGCTCGCCACGAACCCGAAGTGCCCCGAGAGCGCGCACGAGCTGTCCGGTGACGTCGTCCTCGTCACGCACGGCCATGGCGACCACATCGCCGACGCCGCCGCCGTCGCCGAGCGCGGCGGCGCCACCGTCGTCGCGCAGTACGAGATCGCCGGCTGGCTCGGCGAGCAGGGCGTCCAGGACGCCATCGGCATGAACACGGGCGGCACCGTCGAGGTGCGCGGCCTCAAGGTCACGATGACGCAGGCCTTCCACTCGAGCAGCCTCCCGGACGGCGGCTACGGCGGCGACCCCGTCGGCTTCGTGCTCGAGCTCGAGTCGGGCCAGCGCATCTACATCGCGGGCGACACCGGCGTCTTCGGCGACATGGCGCTGATCCGGGAGCTGTACGCGCCCGTGCTGGCGATCCTGCCGATCGGCGACCTCTACACGATGGGCCCCTTCCAGGCCGCCCACGCCGTGCGCCTGCTCGGCGTGCAGCACGTGCTCGGCTCGCACTGGGGCACCTTCGACGCGCTCACCGGCACGCCCGCCGCGCTCACGGCCGAGCTCGCGAAGCTCGGCCTCGGCGACGTCAGCGTGCACGAGCTCGCGCCGGGCGAGTCGCTCTAGGGCGATGACCTTCTCGATCGCCGCCGTCGACCGGGCCACCGGCGACGTCGGCGCGGCCGCCGCCACCCGCTTCCTCGCCGTCGGCGCGGGCGTGCTCTGGGCGGAGCCCGGGGTGGGCGCGGTCTGCACGCAGGCGATGACGCGAATCGCGTACGGCCCCGAGCTGCTCGACCTCCTGCGCGCGGGCGCGCAGCCGGCGGAGGCGATCGCCCGGGCGACCGCGGCGGATGCGGGCCGGGCGGACCGCCAGCTCGGCGCGGTCGCGGCGGACGGCGCAGGGGCCACCCATACGGGCGGCGCCTGCTTCGACTGGGCGGGCGGGCTCGTGCTCGACGGCGCGACCGTGCAGGGCAATATCCTCGCCGGGCCCCAGGTCGTGGCGGCGATGGCGGCGGCGTGGGCGGAGGCGTCGGGCCCGCTCGAGCAGCGGCTGCTCGCCGTCCTGCGGGCCGCGGAGGCGGCCGGCGGCGACCGCCGCGGACGCCAGTCGGCCGCCCTGCTCGTGCGCCGCGCCGACGGCACGGAGCCCGTCGACCTGCGCGTCGACGACCATCCGCAGCCGCTCGCCGAGCTGGAGCGGCTGCACGCCGCCTACCGCCTCGTCTACGGCACGACACGGGCCGAGGCCTGGACCACGGTC
>JAURLF010000163.1 GCA_030831375.1 Gaiellales bacterium
GCCCGCGGAGGACGCCGGCGCCGCCGCCGACCGCCGCTCGGCGCGCCGTGAGAAGCTGCGCCTGCTGGTCCGCAACCCGTCGGCCATCATCGGCGGCGTGATCCTGCTGTTCTGGATCGCCTGCGCGATCTTCGGCAATGCGCTCGTCCCGTACGACCCGTTCGCGACGCAGTTCGACGGCCACGTGCCGCCTGGCGGCACGAACCTGCTCGGCACGGACAAGCTCGGCCGCGACGTGCTCTCGCGCGTGATCGTCGGCTCGCGCGACGTGCTGATCGCGGCGCCGATCTGCGCGATCATCGGCGTCGGCCTCGGCTCGCTGCTCGGGATGCTGATGGGCTACTACCGCGGCTGGCTCGACGACACGCTCGGCCGCGTGATCGAGGCCTTCCTGGCGCTGCCGGTGCCGCTCGTCGCGCTGCTGGCCCTCGCCGCCCTCGGCTCCTCGACCACCACGGTCGTCCTCACCGTCGGCATCTTCTTCACCCCGATCGTCGCCCGCACCGTGCGCGCCGCCGTCCTCTCGGAGCGCGAGAACGACTACGTGCAGGCCGCGAAGCTCCGCGGCGAGAACGGCCTCTACATCATGTTCTGGGAGATCCTCCCGAACATCACCGGCCCGATCGTCGTCGAGTTCACCGTGCGCATCGGCTACGCCGTCTTCACGATCGCGTTCCTGTCCTTCCTCGGCGTCGGCATTCAGCCGCCGACGCCCGACTGGGGCCTGATGGTGTCCGAGGAGTACCAGCTGATCATCGGCGGCTACTGGTGGGTGACGGTGTTCCCGGCGCTCGCGATCGCGAGCCTCGTGATCGCCGTCAACCTGGTCGCGGACGCCTTGCAGGAGGTCAACGAGCGATGAGCGCCACCGAGCAGCGCACCGCCGCCCTCAAGGTCGAGGACCTCGAGGTCGCCTACGACGTGCGCGGCGTCCTGCGCCCCGTCCTGCGCGGCGTCTCCTTCGAGATCAAGCCGGGTGAGGCGTACGGCCTCGTCGGCGAGTCCGGCTGCGGCAAGTCGACGACCGCGTACGCGGCGGTCCGCTACCTGCCCGGCAACGGCCACATCACCGCCGGTCGCACCCTCATCGGCGGCGACGACGTGACCGCGATGGGCGCGGACGCGCTGCGCGAGCTGCGCGCAGCCCGCATCTCGATGGTCTACCAGGACCCCGGCCAGTCGCTCAACCCGACCCTCAAGGTCGGCCGCCAGGTCGCCGAGGCCTTCGCCGTCCTCGGCGCGTCCAAGGACGAGGCGCGCGAGCGCGCCGTCGAGGCGCTCCGCCGCGTCCGCATCGCGGACGCCGAGCGCGTGATGGAGCGCTACCCGTACCAGCTCTCCGGCGGCATGCAGCAGCGCGCCGTGATCGCGATGGCGCTGGCCTGCGACCCGCAGCTTCTGATCCTCGACGAGCCCACCACGGGACTCGACGCCACCGTCGAGGCCGAGGTGCTCGACCTCGTCGCCAACCTGCGCGACGAGACGGGCGCGGCGATCCTCCTGATCGCGCACAACCTCGGCGTCGTGCGCCGCACCTGCGACCGCGTCGGCGTGATGTACGCGGGCCGGATCGTGGAGGAGGGCGTTGCGGGCGAGGTCTTCGACGACCCGCAGCACCCGTACACGGTCGGCCTCTTGCGCTGCCTGCCGCGGCGCGGCGCCGCCAAGAGCGAGCGTCGCCTCGACACGATCCCGGGCTCCCTGCCCCTGATCGGCACGCCGCTGCCGGCCTGCGTCTTCGAGGACCGCTGCGCGCTTGCCACCGACGAGTGCAAGACGGTGCTGCCGGCCGCGTCGCACCCGCGCCCCGACCGCACCGTCTTCTGCCATCACCTCGAGCGCGTGCCCGAGCTCGTCGCGGCGCCCGTCGCGGCGGCCGTCGGCGAGGTCGCCCCGGGCGACGTCGTGCTGCAGCTCGAGGATGTCTCGAAGACGTTCCGCCAGGGCGGGCACGAGGTGCGCGCGCTGGTCGGCGTGGATCTCCAGCTGAGGGCCGGCGAGACGCTCGGCCTCGTCGGCGAGTCGGGCTCCGGCAAGACGACGTTGGCGAAGGCGATCCTGGGCATTCACGCCGCCGACGAGGGCGGCGTGATCCGCCTCGACGGCGAGACCCTCGCGGGGCTGACCACGCAGCGCTCCGCGGATGCGCGCCGCGCGATCCAGATCATCTTCCAGAACCCGGACTCGGCGCTCAACCGCTCGAAGACGGTGCGCTCGATCCTGTCGCGCGCGCTCTCGAAGCTCGCGGGGCTGCGCGGCGAGGCGGCGGAGCAGCGGCTCGAGAAGATCCGCGACGAGGTCGTGCTGTCGCCGCGGCACCTCGACCTCAAGCCGCGCCAGCTGTCCGGCGGCCTCAAGCAGCGCGTCGCGATCGGCAACGCCTTCGCCGGCGACCCGCGCATCGTCGTCTGCGACGAGCCGACGAGCGCCCTCGACGTGTCCGTGCAGGCGGCGATCCTGAACCTGCTCGCCGATCTCCAGCGCGACGAGCAGGCCTCGTACATCGTGATCTCGCACGACCTCGGTGTCGTGCGCTACCTGTCGGACCGCATCGCCGTCCTCTACCTGGGCCGGCTGATGGAGGTCGGCGACGCCGCCACCGTCTTCGCGGGACCGCACCACCCGTACACGGAGGCGCTGCTGTCGGCGGTGCCCAGCGTCGACGGCGACCCGCCGGCCCGCATCCGCCTCGAGGGCGAGGTGCCGTCCGCGATCGACGTGCCGTCGGGTTGCGTCTTCCACACGCGCTGCCCGCGGGCCATCAAGGGCACCTGCGAGGCGTCGGAGCCGGCACTGGTCGAGGTCGAGCCCGGGCACATGATGCGCTGCCACATCCCGGTCGACGAGCTGCGCCGCCTGCAGCAGTCGGACGCCGGCTAGCCGACGCGCCGACTGCGCCGCGCCACGGGCGCTCCCCCACGGGCGCTCCCCCTGGCTCTGCGGCCGGCACCGAGAGGGGCGGCTGCAACCTTGGAGCGGCTGGGCGAGGCATTCGACGTGCCGGCCTGACGGGCGCCCGCGCTCAGCCGAGCAGCGCGCGCTCGACCGGGTCGCCGAGCTCGCGCGCGCGGCGCTCCACGAACTCGAGCAGCTCGTCCTCGACCGCGTCGTCGAGAGAGGGCCGCTCGTAGGCGGCGAGCAGCTCGTCGACGCGGGCCGTGGCGCGGGCCGCGTGGTCGGGGCGGCCGGCGCGCGTCCAGCGGTCGTGGTTGTCGGTCGTGGCCACGGTCGGCCGCCAGAAGCAGTCGCGGAAGCGCTCGAGGGTGTGCGCGGCTCCGAAGAAGTGGCCCGCGTGGCCGACCTCGGCGTGCGCGTCGAAGGCGATCGTGTCGGCGTCGATCCGGATGGGCGTGAACTGGCGCTGCAGGAGGTCGACGAGCTCGACGTCGGCGGCGAACTTCTCGAACGAGGTGACGAGGCCGCCCTCGAGCCAGCCCGCGCTCTGCCAGCACACGTTCGCGCCCGCGAGGAAGGCCGCGCTGAGTGTGTTGAACGCCTCGTAGCCCGCCTGGAAGTCGACGGCGGGGCTGGCCGTCAGGGTGCCGCCGCCGGAGCGCCACGGGATCCCGAGCCGGCGCGCGATCTGGCCCGAGGCGTAGAGCCCGAACGCGGACTCCGGGCCGCCGAAGGCGGGGGAGCCCGTCTTCATGTCGGTGCTCGACAGGAACGAGCCCATCACGCAGGGCGCGCCGGGGCGCACCAGCTGGGCCAGCGCGACGCCGGCCAATACCTCGGCGGTCTGCTGCACGAGCGCGGCGGGCACGCTGACGGGCGCCATCGCGCCCATCAGGAGGAACGGGGTGATGATCACGGCCTGGCCGGCCGCGGCGTAGGCGAGGA
>JAURLF010000164.1 GCA_030831375.1 Gaiellales bacterium
GCAGATAGTCGGCCGCGGTGCCGTACGCGCCGGACTGCGGGAGGCCGAGCGCCCGGAAGCGCGCGCCGTTGAAGAGCTGCTCGCCGTGCCCCAGCAGCCCGGCCTCGCGCACCTCCAGCACGGTCGGGTCGTCGACCGCGCAGCCGAACGTCGTCGCGGACATCCCGAGCGGCTCGAGCACCGCCGCCCGCGCGTAGGCGTCCCAGGCCATGCCGGTACCCTCCTCGAGCGCCAGCGCGATGCGCGCGTAGCTGACGTTCGAGTAGGTGCGCCGCGTCCGTGCCGGCACCTCCGGGGCGACGGCGGCGTAGGCGGCGGCGACCTCGGCCCAGCCGGCCGCGGGGTCGAGCTGCATGCGCCGCGCCGCCGCGTCGTCGAAGGGAAGCCCCCCGCAGTGCGCGAGCAGGTCCGCCGCCGTCGCCGCGCCGACGAGCGGTCCGTCGAGGGCGAGGCTGCCCTCCTCGGCGGCCACGAGGCACGCGGCGGCGACGATCGGCTTGGTCAGTGAGGCCAGGGCGAAGCGCGAGCCGGGACCGACCGCACCCACGGCGCACGCGCCCGGGACGCCGCGCGCGTCGACCCAGGCCGCCTGCACGGCCCCGACGACGCCGTCGGCGACCAGGCGCGCGCACAGCTCAGCCGGGTCCGCGGACATGGCCGGACGCTACCAGCGCCCCGCCAGGCCCGCGCGTCCTCAGCCGATCCTGAAGTAGAGCTTGCGCGCGGCGTTGTCGCCGTAGACGCTTCGCGCCTGGATGTCGAAGTCGAACGTGGTGCCGGCGGCCGTGATCCAGTCGCTGCCGAAGCAGGTCGCGGCATTGAGCGTGAACTGCAAGAGGTGGGCCGAGGGGTCGGCCGGATCGGTCGCCTCGTCCGCAGCCGGGTCGAGCACGCCCTCGACCGAAGAGGCGAGTGCGAATGCCGTCCCGTTGGACACGGCCGCCGAGTACGACGCCACGGCGCAGTTGTTCGACCCGCTCCGGGGGCCGCCGTTGTTCGGCCTGTTCGGCGCGTCGGCCGTGTACAGCAGCGCGCCGATGTCGATGTAGCCGCTGGCAGACGGCTCGCCCGGGGCGGCCGGCCGCTGCGGACGGAACCACTTGAGCGTGACCACGCCGTCGGCGCCGACGAGGATCGGATTCGACGGCGTCATCCCGTAGTCGGCGGAAGGCGTCGTAACGCGCCCGCTGACCGCGTCGTAGGCGAGCACCGTCTCGGCGCCTCCGACGGTCACGGAGTGAACGGCGGGCGCGGTGTTGAAGACGAAGTTCAGAAGGCCCGGATAGGTCGAGCGACCGGCGATCTGGAGGAAGGCATTGCCCGCCCCGATCTGCGACGGGGCGGCCCCCGGCGTGATCTGGGCATCGCCCGTCGTTCCGGTCGCGATGTCGAGCACGGTCCCGGTCACGGTCGCGGCGGCGCCGTTGACGAGCGGGTACGTCGTGCCGCCCACGACGTGGGGCGCGCAGTACGCATTGCCGAGGCAGTCGAGCTTCGCGCTCGAGCCGCCGACGACCTGCGTCGCGAGCGTGACCGTGCTCGGCACTGCCTGATCGATCAGTGGCTGCAGCGCCGCAGCGGTTCCCCCCAGGTAGAGGTTGATGCTCGGTGCACCCGTCAACTTGAAGTTGGAGAACATCCGGAAGTCCGTGGTGACCTGGCGGGTTTGGCGAGCGCCGGCGCTCTTGCCCTTGCGGTTCGTGCGATCGACGTTGTCGAGGATCAGATTGCCGTTGTCATCGGTGTCGAACGCGCCGACGACGCCGTCGAGGTCCGCGTCGCGCCCCTGGCCGTTGTAGCCCTTCAGGGCGGACCGGCCGTTGCCGACCTTCACGCGCCCGAGGTTGCCGGCACCGATCGGCCTCCCGGCACGCGCGGACGCCCGGTAGGCGGCGGTCGTGTAGTAGCTGCCCATCGGGGCCGCCGCCCTCGCATACCCGCGCCTGCGAGTGATGGTTCCGACGTTCACGCTCCGCGCGGTCGAGAGCGTCGCGTACACGGCCCTGCCGCCGCCGCCGAGGACGACGGGGCCGAGGTACGCGCCCTTCGCCGAGACCAGATGCAGCGAGGCCCCTCTGACGTTCGCCGTGATCCGAAACGAGCCGTTGGCGCGGAGTACGGCCTTCTTGCCCTTCCCGTTGGCCTGAACGACGACGATCGACAGGCCCTTGCCGCCCTTGACCTTGCCCGAGACGGTGGCGGCTGTGGCGGGGGCGGCGACGACGAGCGCCGCCGCGAGGGCGACGAAGGACAGGGCGATCCGCTTCATGCCGGTGATACTAGAGAAGCATCAGCGGGGGTTCAAGTGAGCGACAGACGCGATCGGGAGGCCGTGCGGCGATGCCGCGCGAAGAGCGTTCCCGGAACTCCTGTACCCTGTTCCCGCAGACGACCCGGAGGCACCCGTGGCAACCACCAGCGACCGCGCGATCGACCCCCTCGACTACGTCGGCATCGACGCGCTCCTGTCCGACGACGAGAAGGCGATCCGCGATGCCGTGCGCGAGGTCGTGCGCGAGCGCATCCTGCCCGAGGTCGGCGACTGGTTCGACAAGGGCATCCTCCCGCGTGAGGTGTTCACCGAGTTCGGCCAGATGGGCTTCCTCGGCGCCCACCTCGAGGGCTACGGCTGCGCGGGCGTCAACGCGGTCTCCTACGGCCTGATCAACCACGAACTCGAGTACGGCGACTCCGGCCTGCGCAGCGCCGTCTCCGTGCAGGGCTCGCTGGCGATGTACGCGATCTGGCGCTGGGGCTCCGAGGAGCAGAAGCAGCAGTACCTGCCGCGCATGGCCGCCGGCGAGCTGATCGGCTGCTTCGGCCTGACCGAGGCCGACGCCGGCTCCGACCCGGGCTCCATGCGCACCCACGCCCGTCGGGATGGCGCCGACTGGATCATCAACGGCTCGAAGATGTGGATCACGAACGGCTCCGTCTCCGACGTCGCGATCGTCTGGGCGCAGACCGACGACGGCATCCAGGGCTTCATCGTCGAGAAGGGCATGCCCGGCTTCAGCGCCCCCGACATCCACAAGAAGCTGTCCCTGCGCGCGTCGATCACGTCCGAGCTCGTCCTCGCCGACGTGCGCGTGCCCGACGAGAACCGCCTGCCCGAGGTCCAGAGCCTGCGCGGGCCGCTCTCCTGCCTCAACGAGGCCCGCTACGGCATCGTCTGGGGCGTCGTCGGCGCCGCCCGCGCCTGCTACGAGGAGGCGCTCTCGTACGCCGCGGAGCGGATCGTCTTCGAGAAGCCGCTGACCAGCTACCAGCTGACGCAGCAGAAGCTGGCGGAGATGGTGCTCGAGATCAACCGCGGCATGCTGATGGCACTGCACCTGGGCCGCATGAAGGACGAGGGCCGGCTGCGCCCCGAGCACGTTTCGCTCGGGAAGATGGGCAACGCCCGCGGCGCGCTCGAGATCGCCCGCTCGGCCCGTTCGATCCTCGGCGGCAACGGCATCACGCTCGAATACCCGGTGATCCGCCACATGAACAACCTCGAGAGCGTCTTCACCTACGAGGGCACGCACGAGGTCCACACGCTGGTCGTCGGCGGCGCTGTCACCGGCGTGCAGGCGTTCCGCTAACGACATGGCGCACCCGCTCGCCGGGCTCGCGTACGTGGCCACCATCTGCGCGGCCTCCGCGGGGGCGGCGCAGATGCTGCACGTCACGGCGCGCCACGCCGTCACCGCCGACGGGGCCATCAGCACGGAGCTCCTGGCCGGGCCTGCCGGCGTCCCCGACGGGCCCGCCCCGCGCGGCACGGCCGAGCTGATCGCCGAGCAGGGCGAATCGATCGTCTTCCGGACCCGCAGCGACGATGCCGACGACTTCACGACGGTCGTGCTCACCCTGCACTCGGCCTCGGTCGGCGAGCTGACCGCCACGACGGGCGACGAGTGGGTGCGTGCGGTCGCGGCGATCGAGGAGCTCCCGCTCCTCGCCCACCAGCACTAGGACCGACTCAGGTGCCGGCGGGCGGGCGCACGTCGAAGCCCTCGTGCTCGCGGGCGGCCGTGACGGCCGGCAGCGCGTGGAAGCGCTCGTAGAGGGCACCCAGCACATCGTCGTCCCACCAGGGCTCCGCGGTCAGTCGCGTCCAGCGGATCAGCATCCCGAGGAAGGCATCCTCCACGCCGTACGCGTCGCCGCGCGCGAACGGACGGCCATCGGCGTACCAGGCGGCGCAGCGCTCACGCAGCAGGCGGAGCTCGGCGTCGGCGTGCGCCACGACGGCGGCGCACGCGTCATCGCCGTCGGCGAAGCGCTGCGGATAGCGCGCCCGCAGGATCGCCACCTGCACCGTGTTCGTGAGGAACATCAGCCGGCTCAGGAACACCGAGCGCTCGCCGTCGCCCGGCGGCGGCGCGAGATCCGCGCGCCCCGCCCGCTCCGCGATGTCGAGGCTGATCGCGGCCGACTCGGTCTGCACGGTGCCGTCCGGCCAGATCAGGGTCGGGATGCGCCCCGAGGGGTTCAGGGCGAGATAGGCGACCGGCTCCACGGGGACGCCCGCGTCATCGCGGACCACGCGCACGAGCTCGTGCGGGACCCCGGTCTCCTCGAGCATGACGTGCGGGGCGAACGATCCCGCGCCGGGCAGGAAGTAGAGGAGCGCATCGGCCATGCGGGCAATCTAGCGCGCGGCGGCGCGGCCGCTGCAACGCTTCCGGACGCCGACCGAGAGGAGCCTCCCATGGCGCACGTCATCGCCGTCCGCTGGACGATCAAGCCCGGGCACGAGCAGGAGGTCCTCGACCTCGCCCGCACGATGGTGGAGCCGTCGAACGCCGAGCCCGGCTGCCGCACCTACGTGCTGCACGCCGACCCCGCCGATGCGTCGAGGCTGTTCCTCTACGAGGTCTACGACGACGCCACGGCCTTCCAGGCGCACTGCGACTCGGCGCACTTCAAGGCCACGGTCGAGGCGCGAATCTTCCCGCTGCTCGCCGAGCGCCGGCTCGAGATCTACGAGATCGCCTGACCCGGGGTGCGCCCGTGGGGCTCGAGGCGGTCCTCCCGGGCGGCGGCGCCGCTGGGCCGGGGCGACCGTCGCGATCGCACTCCCGCAGCCGGCGTCCGGATGGGCGGTACTGGGCTCGAACCAGTGACCCCCAGCTTGTCGAGCTGGTGCTCTACCAACTGAGCTAACCGCCCGGACGGGGCCGAAACCTACCAGACCCCCGCGGGCCGGCGACGCGGCTAGAGCACCTCCAGCGGCGCGTATTCGACGCGGAGCCGGCGCTCCCCGGACTCGGGGAAGCGCACCACGACCTCCTCGGGCGTCGGGCAGGCGATCACGATCCCCTCGCCCAACGTCGCATGGCGCACCGTGTCGCCCGTCGAGATCTCCGGCAGCTCGGCGGCCTCGCGTCGTTCGACGCGGGGTCGGCGCGGCGCGGCGGACGGCGGCGGCAGGTCGGACCAGCGCCCGCGTGCGGCCGGCATCGCGGTGCCGCCGCGGACGCCGACGCGCTCCTCGGCGCGGTGGTCGCTCGGGACCTCGTCGATGAAGAGCGAGCGGGGATGCGCCTCCGTGCGCCCGTAGAGGCTGCGCTGACGGGCGTGCGTCAGCACCAGCCGCTCGCGGGCACGGGTCATGCCGACGTAGCAGAGGCGGCGCTCCTCCTCCAGGTTGGCCTCCTCGAGGGCGCGCTGGTGCGGGAAGATCCCGTCCTCCATCCCCACCATGTAGACGTGCGGGAACTCGAGCCCCTTCGCCGTGTGCAGGGTCATCAGGGTGACCATCGCGGCGTCCTCGTCGTCGGGGATCTCGTCCGCGTCGGAGCGCAGGCTGAGGTCGGAGAGAAACAGCGCGAGGTCATCCGCGGGGACGCCCGTGACGACGGCCTCGCGGGCCACGCCGAGCAGCTCCTCGAGGTTCTCGAGGCGTCCACGCGCCTCCAGCGTCCGCTCCGCGCGCAGCGCCTCGACCATGCCGGTGTCCGCGTAGACGCGCTCGAGGAGGTCGGCCGGATCGAGCGAAGCCGCGGCCTCCGCGAGACCGTCGAGGAGGTCCGAGAAGCCCGCGACGGCCCTGCGGGCGGCCGCCCCGGGCAGGACGGCGTCCGCCTCGCGCAGCACGTCACGCAGCGGGCGTCCGCCGGCGGCCGCGTGGTCGGCGAGCCGGCCGACCGTCGTGTCGCCGATGCCGCGCCGCGGCACGTTGATGATCCTGCGCAGCGCGACGTCGTCGGACGGGTTCGCGAGTGCGCGCAGGTACGCGAGCGCGTCCTTGACCTCCTGCCGCTCGTAGAAGCCGGTGCCGCCGACGATCCGGTACGGGACGTCGGCCTGGAGCAGGGCCTCCTCCAGCGCGCGCGACTGCGCGTTGGTGCGGTAGAAGACGGCGACGTCGCGCAGCGACCCGCCCTCCCCCACGATCCGCCCGATCTGCCCGACGACGAAGCGCGCCTCGGAGCGCTCGTCCTGGCATTCGACCACCCGCACGAGCTCGCCGTCGCCGAGCTCGGACCAGAGCCGCTTCTCCTGACGGTCCGCGTTGTGCTCGATGACGGCGTTGGCCGCGTCGAGGATGTGCTGCGTGGAGCGGTAGTTCTGCTCCAGGCGGATCGTGCGCGCCTCCGGGAAGTCCTCCTCGAAGTCGAGGATGTTGCGGATATCGGCTCCCCGCCAGGAGTAGATGGACTGGTCGGAGTCGCCGACGACGAAGACGCTGTGGTGCTCCGCGGCCAGGGCGCGCACGAGGCGGTACTGGGCGTGGTTCGTATCCTGGTACTCGTCGACGAGCACGTGCCGGAAGGCCCGCTGCCAGCGCTCGCGCGCCTCGGGGACGCGCTCCATCAGATGCACCGCGTGCACGAGCAGGTCGTCGAAGTCCATCGCCCCGGCCTCGCGCAGACGGCGCTGGTAGCGGGCGTAGACCTCGCCGACGGTGGTGTCGAAGTACCCGTCGTTCTCCGCGAGGAAGCGCTCCGGATCGATCAGCCGGTTCTTCGAGTCGCTGATCCGGGCGTGCACGCCGCGCGGCGGATAGCGCTTGACGTCGAGGCCGAGGTCGTCTTCGAGGATGGTCCGCACGAGCCGCACCTGGTCCGCGCTGTCGTAGATCGTGAAGGACGGCGTGAAGCCGATGCGGGTCGCCTCGGCGCGCAGGATCCGCGCGCACGCCGCGTGAAACGTCATCACCCACATGCCGGTGGCCCGCCCGCCGAGCAGGCGGTTGACCCGCGCCACCATCTCGCCGGCGGCCTTGTTGGTGAAGGTGATCGCGAGGATCGACGCGGGCGGCGCCCCGTGCGCCTCGACGAGATGCGCGATGCGATGGGTGAGCACGCTGGTCTTGCCGGAGCCCGCGCCGGCGACGACGAGGACCGGCCCGGGCGGGGCGGTCACCGCCGCCGCCTGGGCGGGGTTGAGGGTGGCGCTGCGGGCGGACTCCACGACGCCCAACCTAGCAGGGGCGCAGGGGCCTGCCGCGGTCTCAGCGGGCAGTCAGGCGCAGCGCCTCGGAGGCCCCGTCGCCGCTGCGGGCGCGCACCGCGTAGCGGCCGGGTGCGGGCAGCCGCACGGGCGTCTCGAAGCCGCCTGCGGCGTCGGCCCGCAGCCGCACCACGGCCACCCATCGTCCCCGCGCCCGCGCCTCGACGACCACCACGGCGTGCGCCGGCGCTCGGCCGTGCAGGCGCACGGCGCTGCCGGCCGGTGCGCTCCTGCGGTCGCTGCGCAGCGAGACCGGCGCGGCCCCAACCACGGCCACCACGGCCTCCCGGCCGAGGGCGAGCACACGCACCTGTCCCTCGGCCCGACGCGGCACGCGCAGCCGGACGGCGCCCTCGGGGCCGGTCACGCCGTCGGCCACGCGCCGACCCCGCACGTCGAGGGCGAGCACGGCCGCCCCGTCGACGGCGACGCCGCCCCGAGTCACGCGGACCGTGAGTGGCGCACTCGAGCCGCGGATCCGCAGGCGCGCCTGCACCGTCATGCGCACGGCGCCCGTCCCGCCGTCGTCGACCGCCGGCTCGGGGCTCGACGGCGCGGA
>JAURLF010000165.1 GCA_030831375.1 Gaiellales bacterium
CGCCGCTGCGCGAGGCACTGCTCGCGGCCGTGCGGGTGATCAACCGAATCGCCGGGGGGCCGTCGCGCGGCGTCGCCTTCGACATCTGGGGCGAGGCGACACGCGACCGCGAGCTCGGTCGGCTGGCGACCGCGCGCCTGGGCGCCGTCCGCGACCGCTTCGTCGACGCGGCCCGGCGCGCCGTCGCCTCCGGCGAGCTGCCCGCGTCGCTCGACGCGGCGCAGGTCGGGACGGCGCTGTTCGCGGCCTGCGTGCCCGGGTACTACACGCTGCGGATGACGGTCGACGGCACGGCGCCCGAGGCGTATGTCGATGGCCTCCTGGCCGGGGCCGGGGCGCGGCCCCGCTAGGCCCCCGGCGCGGAAAACCCGCGTCTGCGGCCCTGCGCATCACCGCCGTTTCCGAGCGCGGTAGGCTTCCCGCATGGCCATCGCGACCCCCGCCGACCTCGCGGACATCGACCTCACCGACCTCGAGACCTTCGTGCAGCGGACGCCGCACGACTGGTTCAAGCGCCTGCGCGACGAGGACCCGTGCCACTGGCAGGACGAGGCGAACGGCCGCGGCTTCTGGTCGATCACCCGCTACGAGGACATCCTCGCGCTGCAGAAGCAGCCGCTCGTCTTCTCGGCCGGCGTCGGGGGCACCTCGCTCGACGACCTCACGCCCGAGCAGGTCGAGGCGCGCATGTCCCTGCTCGACATGGACCCGCCGCGCCACACCCGCCTGCGCGCGCTCGTCAACCGCGGCTTCACGCCGAAGGCCGTCAAGGTCTACGAGGACCGCATCCGGATGCTGATCCGGACGATCCTCGAGGAGAACATGCCGGACCGCGAGTTCGACTTCGTCGACCGCATCTCGATCGAGCTGCCGATGCAGATCCTCTCGGACATCATGGGCACCCCCCTCGAGGACCGGCGCACCCTCGTCAACCTCGGTGACCGCCTGCTCGGCAACACCGAGCCCGAGTTCGTCGGCGACCTCGTCAAGGACCAGAGCGACCTCTCGCAGTACGCGCACCTCCCCTTCTCGAGTCCGGCCGCGCTCGAGATGTTCGACTACGCGCTCGGGCTCGCCGACCTCAAGCGGGCCGAGCCCGGCGAGGACGTGGTCACGATCCTGATCAACTCCGAGATCGACGGTGACCGCCTCTCGGAACACGAGTTCAAGCTCTTCTTCCTGCTCCTGATCACGGCGGGCAACGAGACGACGCGCCACACGATGTCGCACGGCATCCAGGCGCTGCTCGAGAACCGCGACCAGCTCGAGCGGCTCTGCGCCGACCCGTCGCTGGCGGGCTCCGCGGCGGAGGAGATCATCCGCTGGGCGACCGCCGTGCACCACTTCCGGCGCACCGCGACCGAGGACGTCGAGGTCCACGGCAAGACGGTCCGGGAGGGCGACAAGGTCGTGCTCTGGTTCACGTCCGCCAACCGCGACGAGCGCCACTTCGACCGGCCGATGCGCTTCGACGTCGGCCGCACCCCGAACAAGCACATGGCGTTCGGCCTCGGCGGGCCCCACTACTGCCTCGGCTCGCACCTCGCGCGCCTCGAGATCAAGGTCTGGCTCGAGGAGCTGGTCCCCTACCTGCCCGATCTGCACCTCGCCGGCCCGGTCGACCGCATGCGCTCGAACTTCTTCAACGGCATCAAGCGCATCCCGGTCCGCTACGAGGGCGACCGGGCCTAGCCGCCCGCGGCCGCGAGGCGGTAGGCTTCCGGCGTCACCCAGGGGAGGACGGGGAATGCTGGCAGTGCGGCTCCACGGGGGCGATGGCGCCCTCCACTTCGACGACATCGACGTGCCCGTCGCGGCCGACGACGACCAGGTCGTCGTCAGGGTCCTCGGCTGCGGGGTCTGCTACTCGGACATCCACGTCGTCGACGGCGACTTCGGCTCCGAGCCGCGCCCCCTCACCCTCGGCCACGAGGTGACGGGCTTCTCGGAGGAGCACGGCAACGTCTTCGTGTACACCCCGTGGGGCTGCGGGTCGTGCCGCTTCTGCGCGACGGGCAGCGAGATGATCTGCCCCGACAGCCACGAGGCGGGACTGTTCGACCAGGGCGGCTACGCCGAGTACATGCTCGTCCCGCACCGGCGCTACATCTTCCCGCTCGGCGACCTCGACCCGATCGACTCGGCCCCGCTCGGCTGCGGCGGG
Source organism: Gaiellales bacterium (assembly GCA_030831375.1). GTDB lineage: Bacteria > Actinomycetota > Thermoleophilia > Gaiellales > F1-60-MAGs149 > F1-60-MAGs149. The sequence continues at coordinate 2,165 of JAURLF010000165.1, forward strand.
CTGACCGCCTTCCGCGCCGTCAAGCAGGCCCTGCCCCTGCTCGGCCCCGGCTCGCGCGCGCTCGTCCTCGGTGCCGGGGGCCTCGGCCAGTACGCGATCCAGTACCTGCGCATGCTGTCCGACGCCGAGGTCCACGTCGGCGACCCCGACCCGGCCAAGTGCGCCACCGCGAAGGAGCTCGGCGCCGCCGAGGCCGCGGCGCCCGCCGACCTCGAGGGGCCGTACACCGCCGTCCTCGACTTCGTCGCCGCGCAGGCCTCGCTCGAGGAGGGCGTGCGCCTCGTCGACCGCCAGGGCATCCTCGTCGCGATCGGCCTGCACGGCGGCCGCGTGCCGTTCGGCTTCGGCGCCGTGCCGATGGAGGCCAAGCTGACGACCAGCGTGTGGGGCTCCCTCGGCGACTTCGGCGAGCTGATCCAGCTCGCGCAGCGCGAGCAGATCCGCCACGTCGTCGAGCGACTGCCCCTGGCGGACGCCGCGATCGCCCACGAGCGCCTGCGCAGGGGCGACGTCAAGGGCCGCTTCGTGCTGGTGCCGTGAGCGCGGCCCAGCCGGGCCGCGCGGCCTGATGGGCATCACCGTCCTTCTCGGCCTCGCCTGCGCGGTCTGCTGGGGCCTGCCCGACATCGCGCTCGCCCGTGCGGTGCGCACGGTGGGCATCGTGCCGACCGTGATCGGATCGATCCTGGTCGGCCTGGTCGCGACGGCGCCGCTGCTGCTGTGGGCCGGGCCCCTGCCCGACCCGACCGTGCGCGGCGTGCTGCTCGTGGTCCTCGCCGGCACCCTCACGCTGGCCGGCTACATGACCGCCTTCAGCGCCTTCAAGATCGGCAAGGTCAGCGTCGTCGCGCCGATCATCGCCTGCGAGGGCGCCGTCGCCGCCGTCGCGGCGATCCTCTTCTTCGGCGAGCGCCTGGAGCCCGTGATCCTGCTGCTCCTGCCCGTCGCCGCGGTGGGGGTGGTGCTGGCCGCCATGAGCGGCGACGGCGAGGGCAGGGGCGGCGTGCTGCGGGCCTCCGCCGCGGCGCTCGTCTGGGGCGGCATCCTGCTCACCGCGGCCCCGGTCGCCGACGAGTTCGGCGTGCTCTGGGGCTTCGCGCTGGTCCGCCTCGTCGCGCTCGTGGTCGCGCTGCCGATCGGCCTGGCGCTCGGGACGGCCGGCAACGGCCGCCGCGACTGGCGCAACGTCCTGATCTGGGGCGTCGGCGACAGCGTCGCGTCGCTCCTCTACGTGGCGGCTGCCGACCGCGGTCCCGTGGCCGTGGCCGGGGTGCTCGCCGCCCAGTTCGCGACGGTCGCGGCGATCGCAGGCGTGGTCATCCTCAAGGAGCGCCTCAGGGCGCGCCAGTGGGCCGGCGTGGTGCTGGTCCTCGTCGCGGTCACCGCCATCGCGGCGACCGGCGCCGCCTAGCGCTCAGCAGCAGTCGCAGTCGATGCCATGCCAGTCCCGCATGTGGTTCTCGACGTGCGGGGGGATCACCTCGGCCGGGTAGTACGTCCGGTAGAAGTCGAGGTCGAGGTGCTGGGCCTGGTACCAGACGGTCATCAGCATCGGGTCGATCGTGGCCGGGAAGCGGCCGTACGTGTTCCAGATGTAGTTGCACATCACCTTGACGGCGGCGATCGCCTCGTCGGACGGGCGCGGCATCACGTCGATCGGGCCGCGGTCCTTCCACGGGATCGGGCGCGTGCCGTCGGTGAAGAGGCCCTTCTTGCCCCAGCGGATGTCGACGACCGCGTCGACGGCCGCATCCATGGACTTGTGGAACGGCGGGACCATCCCCTCGAAGACGCCCTTCAGGCCGACCGGCACGGACTCGCCGGCGCCGAGCGGCGCGTCGTCGGGGATCTGGTGCATCTGGAAGCCGAGGTCGCCGCACGGGCCGTGCCCGCCGATCTCGTGCCAGTACTTCTCTCCGCCCATCGTGACGCGGCCCTTGCCGCCGGAGAACGGGTGGCCGCCGATGCCGATCGCCTGCGTGGCCTGCATCAGGTTCGCGACCATCAGGCCCTGCTCGGTGCCGTTGGCGTCGGTCATCTGCCAGCGCTCGAACTCCCAGAAGTCGACCGCGTGCGCCGGGTCGAGCAGGCCGCTCTTGACGAACTCGGCGAGCGGGTCGTTGCCGAGGTGCGGGTCGACGAGGTAGAAGCCGTGCGGCTTGTCGAAGTAGAGCAGCATCGCGGAGATGCACTGCCGCGTGACGTCGGAGATCGGCATGAACAGCGTGGTGCCGTCCGAGTTCGGGATGCGGTGGTTGAACGCGAACAGGTTCGGGCGGTCCTTGGGGATCAGCAGGCGGCCGTCCTGCAGCTTGGTGGCGCGCCGGTAGAGCTCGTTCGGGGCGTCACGGCCCGTGAGCTGGTTGTGCTTCTCGGGGCGCACGTCCCGCTGCGGCAGCGCGTAGACGCCGTCGTCGTTCGTCCAGAACAGCTCGACGTTGTGGTTGGCGAGCGGGGACGGGTAGGCGCGGCCCGTGAACGAGCCGATCTTGTCGCCGGACGTCGAGTCGCCGTCCTCGTCGAGGAACGGCCACTCCTCCGTGGCGATGCCGGTGATGCCGGTAGCCGCGGCGACGAGCAGCGCCTCCTCCTCGTAGGCCAGCGGAATCGGGTCCTTCGTGGACTCGAACGCGAGCGGGCCGGACAGGACGCCGCCGAGCGGGAAGCGCCGCGAACGGCGCGTGAACAGCGCCTGCAGGGCGGGGAAGGCGTGCGCCGCGGCGAGCGCGCCCGGATGGGCCGTCGGCCGGGGCGGCAGCTTCTTGCGCCGCTTCTCGACGTGCTTGGCCTGCTTGAACTTCGGCGCCGACTCGACCTTCTTGGTCACGGCCGCCTTCGGCTTCGCGGGGGACTTCGCCTTCGGCGCAGCGGCCGCCTTCGCCTTCGCTGCGGCCTTCGGCTTCGCGGCGGTCCTCGTGGGCTTCTCGACTGCGGCCATGGCGGCGGCTCCTCGGGTCAGACGGTGCGCAGGTAGCGGTCGTAATCCCACTGGGTGACCGCGGTGATGAACGAGCTCCACTCGCGCTCGGCGAGTACGCACAGATCGTGGCAGACGTCCTCGCCCAGGATCTCCTGGATGACGGCATCTGCCCGGAAGGCGGCGATCGACTGCTCGAGCGTGGTCGGCAGCGGGGAGCCCGACTCGTACAGGTTGCCGCTCATCACCTCGCCCGGGTCGGCCGCGGACTCGAGGCCGGCGCAGACGGCGGCCAGAAGGCCCGCGATCGCCCAGTACGGGTTCGCGTCGGAGGCGCCGGTGCGCAGCTCGACGCGGGTCGAGTTCTCCGACTCGATCAGCGAGCGGATCGCGCAGGTGCGGTTGTCGCGCGACCAGGTGGCGGTGGTCGGGGCGAACGAGCCGGCCTCGAAGCGCTTGTACGAGTTGACGGTCGGCGAGCCCGGCAGGGTGATGCCGGCGAGGTGCTCCATCATGCCGCCGATCGCCATGCGCGCGACGGGGGACTCGCCCCCGTCGACGGGGGCGAAGGCGTTCCGGCCGTCCTTCCACAGCGAGACGTGGAGGTGCATCGAACAGCCGGACATGACGTTGAACGGCTTCGCCATGAAGGTCGCGACGACGCCGTGGCGGCGCGCCACCTCGCGGATGCCGTACTTCATCCGGAACGCCTGGTCGGCGGCCCAGACGGGGTCGCCGTGGTTGAGGTTGACCTCGCACTGGCCGGGGCCGTACTCGACGTTCGAGCCCTCGACCTCGACGAAGCCGCGCAGGCCGTCGAGGAACTCCGAGAAGGCCGGCTCCATCTCGTTGGCCTTGATCAGCGAGTAGCAGTGGATGCCGTCGGAGATCGGCTGGGCCTGCTCATCGACGAGGTAGAACTCGATCTCGGCGCCGATCGAGGCCGTGTAGCCGAGCCCCGCGAGGCGCTCGACGACGCGCTTGAGGACGCTGCGCGGGGCGTACCTGAGCATGTCGCCGTGGTGGTCGAAGACGTCGCCCTGCACGATCGCGACGCCCGGGCGCCACGGGAGCGCCTTGGCGGTGGCGACGTCCGGCCTGACGAAGAAGTCGGGGTAGCCCGTCTCCCAGCTGGACACGCGGCAGCCGTCGAGGACGTCGGCCGTGTGGTCCCAGGTCAGGGTGGCGTCGGCGAACGCGATGCCCTTGTCGAGCCGCGCCACGAAGATGTCGGCCGGGATGCGCTTGCCGCGCGGATGGCCCTGGTGGTCGGCCCAGGCGACCTCCACCTCGCGGATCTCGCCCCTCTCGATGGCCTGCAAGAGATCGAACTGGTCAGCGCCCATGGTGGCGTCCCCTCCTCGCGTTTCGCCCCTCCCCGGGCACAGGTCGTGCCGGCAGGATACCCGTCATCGGCCCGCCACCACGCGCACGGGCAGCGTCTTGAAGCCGTTGCCGAAGTTCGAGCGCAGACGCGCCGTCGGACCGTCGACCGCGAAGCGCAGGCCGCGGTCGAGGACCGCCGTGAACAGCGTCTCGACCTGCATGCGCGCGAGGAAGGCACCGAGGCAGTAGTGCGGCCCGCCGCCCCCGAACACCACCTGCGCCGCGGCGTCGCGCGTCACGTCGAAGCGCTCGGGGTCGGGGAAGACCTCCTCGTCGAAGTTGGCGCTGATGTAGTACAGCATCAGCTTGTCGCCCGCCTTGATCTCCTTGCCGCGCAGCTCGACGTCCTCCGTCGCCGTGCGCCGGAACGCGTAGATCGGCGTCGCCCAGCGCAGCACCTCCTCGACGGCGCCCTTCATCAGCGCGCGGTCCCGGTCGAGCAGGTCGAGCTGGTCGGGCTGCTCGATGAAGCGGTGCATGCCGGTGGCGAGCGAGTTGCGCGTCGTCTCGTTGCCGGCGAAGACCAGCAGCTGGCAGAAGTTGACGAGCTCGTTGTCGGTCAGCCGGTCGCCCTCCCACTCGGCCTCCACGAGCCGCGTGATCAGGTCGTCCCGGGGCTCGGCGCGCCGCGCGTCGCAGAGCGCCTGCGCGTAGTCGAAGAGCTCGAGCGCGGCCGGGCTCGAGAAGGGCAGGTGGTGCGGCTCGAAGCCGCGCGCACGGGCCGCCGCGTACATCTCGGGCGGCGGCGCGAGGTCGGGATCGTCGACGGCGACCAGCATGTTGGCGAGCCGGGCGAGGCGGTCGGCGTCCGACTCGGGCGCGCCGAAGACGTCGACGAAGATGCGGATCGGCATCATCTCGCAGATGTCGTGCACCCAGTCGAACGAGCCCCGGGCGACGGCCTGGTCGAGCAGGCGGTCCGCCACGGCACGCGCATGGCCGCGGTAGTCCTCCACCATCTTCGGGGTGAAGAGCGGGCTCACGATGCGCCTGAGGCGCGTGTGCTCCGGCGGGTCCGTCTCGATCATCGAGCGGCGGATCGCCATCGACTCCTCGTCGATCTCCTCGTAGTAGATGAACCGCGCCGCCGACGAGAACCGCTTCGGATCCTTGGAGATGGCGACCACGTCCGCGTGCTTCGTGATCGCCCAGAAGCCGGGCCCGTCGGCCTCCGGGTGCCAGTGCACGGGATCGTGCTCGCGCAGCGCGCGGAACGATGCGTGCGGGACGCCGTCGACGTAGACGTCGGGGTCCTTCAGCTCGATCGCGGACAGATCCAGGGTGGCCACGTCCAACCTCCTCAGGCGGACTGTACCGCGGTACGGAAATCCGTGGATTCCCGGGCGACAAACACCGGAATTTGGCTGGGGCGCTCGCCGGCGGCGGTTTCGTAACGATCGTCGCGTGAAGGGTTGCGTGCCCGTATGGCGAACCGGTAGGCTCATCGCAGTCCTGCAGTCGGCGTCCGCCGACCGGGGAGGGGACGAGAAACAGAGGAGGCTGGTTTGTCTACGGAAACCGGGGGCGGAGCCCCGGCGGCCGACGTCATCAACCCGATGACGGGGTCGCATCACCTTGCAAAGGGCGCGCTGTCCTTGCGGCAGGTCCTGTTCTGCTGCGTCACCGGCGCTGCGCCGATCGCCGCGATGCTCTTCAACACGCCGGTCGCCGTGCTCGGCGTCGGCTACGCGGCGCCGGCGGCGTTCCTGATCGCGACGATCGTCCTGACGATCTTCTCGGTCGGCTACATCGAGATGGCGCGCCGCGTCAGCTCGGCCGGCGGCTTCTACTCGTTCGTGTCGCACGGACTCGGGCAGGTGATCGGCCTCGGCACCGCCTACCTGATCGCGTTCTGCTACATCGCGTTCTCGGCGGCGGTCACGGGCGTCACCTCGTACTTCGCCGTGACGACGATCGAGGCGTGGCTCGGAGTGGCGATCCCGGTCTGGATCTTCCTGTTCGGCACGATCATCGCGATGGTGCTGCTGACCTTCTTCCACATCGAGCTCTCGGCCCGGATCCTCGGCGTCGCGCTCGTCTGCGAGGTCGCGGTGCTGCTCATCTTCGGCGTCGCGGTGCTCGTGCAGGGCGGCGGGCCCGACGGCATCCCGCTGAAGCCGCTGAACCCGCTCGAGGTGTTCAACGACAACAACCTCGCCCTCGCCACCGGCGCGGCGGGCATCGGCCTGTTCGCGGCGTTCTGGTCGTGGGTCGGCTTCGAGATGGCCCCGAACTACGCGGAGGAGGCCAAGGAGCCCAAGAAGGTCATGGCCCCCGCCATGTACGGCTCGGTGATCGGCCTCGGCGTCCTGTACGTGTTCATC
>JAURLF010000166.1 GCA_030831375.1 Gaiellales bacterium
CCGGCGACCGTTCCCGCCGCAGTGGCGCTGGCAGCGGCCGGCATCGTCGAGCGCCGCGCCGTGGCGGCCTGGGCGCATGCGGCGGCCGATTCCCGCCGACGCCCTAGGATGCACGCAGACAAGGAGGCCTGACCCGATGGCGATCACCCTGCCCAACCTCGACGAGCACCTTCTGATCGGCGGCGCCTGGACGGAGGCCTCGGGCGGTGAGCGCTTCGACGTCACGGACCCGGCCTCGGGCGGGCGTGTCGGCTCCGTCCCGAACGGCACGCGCGACGACGTCACGGCGGCGATCGACGCGGCCGCCGCGGCGCTGCCGGGCTGGCGATCGACGTCGGCGCTCAGCCGGGCGCGGATCCTGCGCAAGGCCGCCGACGTCATGCGCGAGCGGGCAGACCTGATCGCCGAGACGATGACGGCCGAGCAGGGCAAGGCCCTCGCGGAGGCCAAGGGCGAGGTCGAGTACGCCGCCTCCTTCTTCGAGTGGTTCGCCGGCGAGGCGGAGCGCGTCTACGGCCAGATCGCGCCGGCGATGAACACCGACAACCGCGTGCTGGTCCTGCGCCAGCCCGTCGGCGTCGTCGCCGCCATCACCCCGTGGAACTTCCCCGCGGCGATGATGACCCGCAAGCTCGGCCCGGCCATGGCCGCGGGCTGCACCAGCATCGTCAAGCCCGCCAGCGCGACGCCGCTGACCGCCGCGCTCGTCCTGCGCTGCATCGAGGACGCCGGCGCCCCGGCGGGCGTCGTCAACCTCGTCACCTCGCGCGACGCGGGGATGGTCGCGGACACGCTCTTCACGGACCCGCGGGTGCGCAAGATCTCGTTCACCGGCTCGACGGAGATCGGCAAGGATCTGATCCGCGCCTCGGCCGAGCAGGTCAAGCGGCTCAGCCTCGAGCTGGGCGGGCACGCCCCGTACATCATCTTTGACGACGCCGACCTCGAGCCCGCCGTCGACGGGCTGATCGCCTCCAAGTACCGCAACGCGGGCCAGACCTGCGTGTGCGCCAACCGGGCCTTCGTGCAGCGCGGCATCTACGATGACTTCCGCGCGCTCCTGCAGCAGAAGGTCGAGGCGATGAAGGTCGGCCACGGCCTCGCGGAGGGCACCCAGATCGGCCCGCTGATCAACGCGGCGGCGGTCGACAAGGCCGACGAGCACGTCCAGGACGCGCTCGCGAAGGGCGCGACCCTCGTCACGGGCGGTCGGCGGCTGACGGAGGGCGAGTTCGCGAACGGCTCGTTCTACGCCCCGACGATCATCGACGGCGTCACGCGCGAGATGGACATCTTCTACGAGGAGACCTTCGGTCCCGTCGCCGGCCTGACCGTGTTCGACACGGAGGACGAGGCGATCGACTACGCCAACGACTCGATCTACGGTCTCGCGTCGTACTTCCACACGCGCGACTACGCGCGCCTGATGCGGGTCGCGGAGCGGCTCGAGTACGGCATCGTCGGCGCCAACGCGGGCATCATCTCGGCCGCCAACGCGCCGTTCGGCGGTGTCAAGCAGTCCGGCTTCGGCCGCGAGGGCGGCAGCGTCGGCATCGACGAGTACCTGGACGTCAAGTACGTCCTCGTCGGCGGCGTCGGGACGGTCTAGCCCGATGCGCGCGGTCCGCCAGCTCGCCTACGGCGAGCCGCTCGTGGTCGAGGACATCTCCGACCCCGTCGCCGAGGCGGGGGAGGTGCTCGTCGAGGTCGCCTTCGGCGCCGTCAACCCGCTCGACGCGTGGATCAGCGCGGGCAGCGTGGCCGCGGCCGGTCCGCTGCCGCGCACGCCCGGCTGCGAGGGCGTCGGCCGCACGGCGGACGGCCGCCGCGTCGGCTTCCGCGGCGCCGGGCTCGGCCTGGTCCGCGACGGCGCGTGGGCGGAGCGCGTGGCGGTGCCCGCCGACGCGCTGGCGGTGATCCCGGACGGCTGCGACGACCGCGACGCGGCGGCGCTCGGCATCCCCGGCGTGACGGCGCTCGACTGCCTCGACCGCGCCGAGGTCGGCGACGGCTCGACGGTGCTGGTGCTCGGCGCATCGGGCGGCGTGTCGACGATCGCGATGCAGCTCGCGCGCACGCGCGGCGCGCGCGTGATCGCCCAGACCACCTCCCCGAACCGCGTCGGCCAGGTCTCGCGCCACGCCGACGAGGTCATCGTGGCCGAAGCCGACATGCTGGAGGAGGCCGTGCGCGAGGTCGCGCCCGACGGCGTCGACGTGATCCTCGACCCGCTCGCCGGTGCCTTCGCGGCCCCGTGCGTGCGGTTGCTCGCCGCGAACGGCGCGCTCGTCCTGTACGGCGCGAGCGCGGGTCCCGAGTTCGCGTTCGGGCCGCAGGAGATGTACCGCAAGAACGCGCGCGTGATCGGCTACAGCGGCCTGCCCGTCGCGCCGGCGGCGACCGCCCGCTCGATGGAGTCGCTGTACGCCCTCGTCGCGGCCGGCACCCTCGAGACCGTGATCGCCGACGAGCTGCCGCTCGAGCGGGCCGACGAGGCGCTCACCCGGGTCCGCGAGAACCGCGCCGGCGGCAAGCTGCTCCTGCGCCCCTAGTCCGCGTCGGCAGCGGCGGCCGCGGCCGCCGCCGTGCGGCGCCGGCAGACGAGGGCGGCGACGATGCGCCAGCCGACGAGTCCGGCGCCCGTGAAGACCAGCGCGACCACGATGAAGGCGGTCTCGGGCAGGCGCCCCTCCAGCACGGTGCGGATCGCCATCCCGCCGGCCACGGTGCCGAGCCAGACGGCCGATCCGCGCCCGATAGCGCGCGGCCGGCGGCGCAGCCCCACGATCAGGGCCGAGGCGGCGTAGCCGGCGAGAAACGGCCAGGCGACGCCGAGGACGGCGAGCGCGGCCGTGTCGCCCTCGTGGCTCTCGCGCCCCAGCAGCGCGAACAGCGCGATCCAGGCGACGTCCAGGAGGAGCCAGGCCATACGATGATTCTCGCATGGAAGCTTCGCTCGTCCCCGGGCTCGTCCTCGCCGTCGGCGGCGGCCTCGCCGCCGTGCGCACCGCGGCGGGGGAGGAGCGCGTGGCGAAGCTCGCGGGACGGCTCGACCGCCGCCCCGTCGCCGGCGACCGCGTCGGCCTCCTGCTGGAGTCCGACGACGGCGCCCGCATCGACGTGATCGAGGAGCGCCGCACGGAACTGCGCCGTCAGCAGCGGATGCGCTCCGAGGGCGAGCGGGCGATGAAGGAACAGGTGCTGGCGGCGAACGCCGAGTGCGTCCTGATCGTGGCCTCGATCGCCGACCCGCCGCTCCGGCGCGGGCTGATCGACCGCATCCTCGTCGCCGGTTGGCGTGGAGGGATGGCGCCGCTGATCGCGATCACGAAGTGCGACCTCGCCGAGCGCGCCGCCGAGCCGCCCGTGCAGGTGCTCGCCGACTACGCGCAGATCGGGGTCGACGGCGTCGCCGTCGACGTGCGCACCGCGGCCGGCGCCGAGGCCGTGCGCGCCCTGATCGCGGGGCGCACGGCCGCGGTCGTCGGGCACTCGGGCGTCGGCAAGTCGACGCTGGTCAACGCGCTCACCGGCGGCGGGCAGGTGACGGGCGCCGTGCACGAGCTGTCGGGGCGCGGCCGCCACACCACCACCACCGCGACCTGGCTCGACGTGCCGGGCGGCGGGGCCCTGATCGACCTGCCGGGGATCCGCAGCTTCTCCCTGGCCGGGATCGCGCCGGATGACCTCCGTCACGCGTTCGCGGACGTCGCGGCGGCCGCCGAGCGCTGCCGCTTCCGCGACTGCCGCCACGTCGGCGAGGACGGCTGCGCCGTCGAGGCCGAGGTCGAGCCGGCGCGGCTGGCGAGCTACCGCAAGCTGCTCGCGGAGCTCGAGGAGGGCTGAGAACGGGCGACGGCGCCCGGGCCGGGGGCCGGGGCGCCGTCGGGTCGCGCGGGGGAGGGGCTGCGCCTAGCTCTTGTGCAGGACGCGGCGGATCTTCTCGAGCTCCCTCGACTCCTGCGTCGCGCGCTCGAGATCGCGCTCCAGCTCCGCGATGTGCGCCTGCAGGGCGTCGATGGCGGTCTTCGCCTCGTGGATCAGGCGGTCCGTCTGCTGGTTCGCGGACCTCGTCGCCGAGCGGGCCGCCGAGCGGGCGGTGCGGGCCGTGCGGCGCACGCCGCCGCCGTCGACCTGCTCGCGGGCCGTGCGGTAGTACTGGGTCATCACCGTGTTCGCGGAGCGCCCGGACTCCTTCGCCACCTTGGCGAAGGCCTCGGTCTTCTTCATGCCCTGCTCGACCAGCTTGCGCACGTCCTCGTACGTCTGCCGGCCGATGTCCCCGTGCGGGGGCTTCTTAGTGGTGGCGCCATCGGACGCGGCGCCATTCGCGGAATTGGCCATGACCTGAGTTTGTCACATGTCACAACTTTCTGGGGCAGTCAAATAGCACCATTTCGTGAAAACCGCATGTGAATACGGCAGATCCGCACCCGGATGTCACATTTGAGGCTCCCGCCGCACCGTGCCCACGGACCGCGCAGAGCCGGGCGATGTCGGTCAGAATGGGCGCATGCCGCGACCATCCCGCCTGCCCGCCCGCGCGCTCCTCGCGCTCCTGATCCTGGCCGTGCCCGTCCTCGCCGCCTGCGGCGGCTCCGGACTCGCCGAGGACCCGCAGGCCGTGCTCGCGGAGGCGACCCTGCCGCCGCCCGGCCCGAACGCCTCGAAGCTGTCCGTCGAGTTCACGCCGGGCGACGCCGCGCCCGACGCGCAGGGCGGCACGGAGGACGGCCCGCTCGGCGGGCTGCTCGGCGGCCCGATTCAGATCGAGGCCACCAGCGAAGGTGACGCCGAGGCCGGCGTCACCGGTGACGCCAAGATCACCGCCGGGCCGGCCAACATCGCGCTCGCCTTCCGCGCCAACGGGGACGATACGTGGTTGCAGGTTGGCGACCAGTGGTACGGGCTCGGCCAGCCGCTCGGCATCGACTTCGCGGGCCTCGGCGGGGCGATCGGCCCGCTCGACGAGGTCGTCATCGACCCGAAGGCCACCGCCGTCGAGGACATCGAGGGTGTCGACTGCGACCGCATCGACGGGCGCTTCAATCCGGCACCCGGCCTGACCGAGCAGCTGCAGGGCGCCGGCGAGGGCCTCGGCCTGCCGCTCGATCTGCAGGGCCTCGCCGAGGCGCAGGCCGAGATCTCCGTCTGGGTCTCCAAGGACGACGGGGTCGTGCGCCGCATCCAGCTCAGGACCGACGGCACGGCCGACCAGGCCGCCGGCGGCGACATCACCATCGACCTGACCGTGGTGCCGGCCGAGGTGGTCGAGGTGACCGCCCCCGCGGACGCCCGGCCGATCACCGACCTGCTGATCAGCCTGCTCGGCGACCAGCTCGGCGGGCTCGGCGAGAACCTCCCCGACCTCGGCGGGCTGCTCGACGGCCTCGGCGGGGGCGGCGCCAGCGCATGAGCGAGACGGTCGTCGCCTGCGTGCAGATGCACGCCGACCGGCCGCCCGCGGACAACCTCGAGGCGGCCGAGCGCCTCGTCGCGCGGGCCGCGGCGCGCGGCGCCGAGGTGGTCTCGCTTCCCGAGCGCTGGAACGGCACCGGCCCCGACGACGTGATGGTGGCTCAGGCCGAGCCGCTCGACGGCGAGACCGCGTCCGCGATGGCCGGCTGGGCCCGGCGGCACGGTGTCTGGCTGCACGGCGGATCGATCGGCGAGGACACGGAGCCCGGCGTGCGCGCGTCCAACACCACGCTCGTCTTCGATCCGGAGGGTGCGCCCGTCGCGACCTATCGCAAGATCCACATGTTCGACATCGATGTCGAGGGTGCGGCGGCGCGGGAGTCGGCGGCCAACAAGCCGGGTGACCGGCTCGCGCTCGCCGACATCGCCGGCTGGCCGATGGGCCTGACCATCTGCTACGACCTGCGCTTCCCGGAGCAGTACCGCGCGCTCGCGCTGGCCGGCGCCGAGGCCTTCATGGTGCCCGCCGGCTTCACGATGGCCACGGGCCGCGACCACTGGGAGGTGTTGCTGCGCGCCCGCGCGATCGAGAACGGCGCCTACGTGATCGCCGCCAACCAGCACGGCTACTGGGACGGCTCGGCTCGCTACGCCCGCTCGATGATCATCGACCCGTGGGGGGTCGTGATCGCCAACGCCGGCGACGGCGAGGGCATCTGCGTCGCCGCGATCGATCGCGCTCGTGTCGCGGACATGCGCACTCGGATCCCGGTCCTGAGCGCCCGCCGGCCCGAGGCCTACCGGCTCGCGCCGGAGGACTAGGCTGGGCGCATGGCCCGGCCGCGCGGCATCGTCTTCGACATGGAGGGCGTGCTGCACGTCGGCTACGCCGAACTGCCCGGCGCCGCGGAGGCGCTCGCCCGGCTCGACGGGGCCGGCATCCCGCACGCGATCCTGACCAACACGACGAGCCGGCCGCGGTCGGCGATCGCGGAGCGGCTCGCGGCGATGGGCATGCCGTACCCGGCGGAGCGCATCGTCACCGCCGCGTCGGCGACCGTGGCCTTCCTGCAGCGCCGCCACCGCGGCCGTCGCGTCCTGCTCCTCGCCGAGGACGGCGCGTTCGCGGAGGTGGCGGAGTCGGGCGGCCTCGACCTCGTCGAGCGCTGGCAGGACGCCGACGTGGTCTGCCTGGGCGGGCCGTCGGAGGCGACCACGTACGCGGCGCTCCAGGAGGCGTTCCGGGCGCTGATGGAGGGCGCCGCGTTCGTCGCGATGCAGCGCAACCGCTGGTGGCCGACGCAGGCGGGACCGGGGCTCGACGCGGGCTGCTTCGTGCGCGGCCTCGAGTACTCGAGCGGCCGCCGGGCGACCGTCATCGGCAAGCCCGCCGCCGGCGCCTACCGGGCCGCCCTGCGCGTGCTCGGCCTCCGCGCCGACGAGGCGATGATGGTCGGCGACGATCCCGTCGCCGATCTCGCGACCGCCGCGCGCATCGGGATGGCCACGTGCCTGGTGCGCACCGGCAAGGGCCCGTCGTTCCCGTCGCCGTACCCGGGTGTCTCGTTCGACGTCAGCGGCGTGGAGGATGTCCCGCCGCTGGTCGGGGCGTGACCCGCCCGGTTGACCCCTCGGATCGCGGGGCGTACCGTGCGGGCATGGACAGCATCCTGCGCCGCACCCGCCTGATCCTCGTCCCCCTCGTCCTCGTCGCGCTCGCGCTCGCGGCCTGCGGCGGGTCCGACGGCGGCGACGTCGACGTGGCGGTCGGCGACGGCGGCCAGGACATCACCGTGGCGGCGGAGGACGCCACCATCGCGGTCGACCAGGGCGACGGCGTGCAGGTGCCCGACTCGTGGCCGGCGGAGGTGCCCAAGCCCGACGGCACGCCGACGATGGCCACCGCCGGCGACTTCGAGAACGGCACGGGCTGGACCGTCAACTACGGACAGGCCGACGCCGCCGCCTACGACGCCTACGTGGCCGCGCTGGCGGGGGCCGGCGGCGAGGCCGGGCTGTCGATGGAGCAGAACGGCCTCCGCAGCGACACCTTCGACATCGGCGGCTACCAGGTCACGGCGCAGCTGATGGACGGCGTCGGCATGACCGTCATCGTGACCTCCCAGTAGCGCGCGCCGCTCACGGCTCGGGCTCGTCGATGGGGTCGTAGCTGAGGCCGTGCGCCTCGAAGCGGTGCATGTACGGCACCAGGTAGTCGACGACGACGTCCACGATCGCCTGGCCCTTCTCCGCCGTGGCGTGGCGCGGTGCGCCCGACGCGCCATGCCGCGTGAGCTCCTCGAACAGCCAGATCTCCTTCACGTACGGGTCCGTCGTCGGAACCTGGCCGCGCGCGTGCTCCATCTGCATCAGGTCGGGGAAGAGCGCGAGCCCGAGCGAGGCCTCCGCCTCGCCGGCGTGACCCCAGCCGCCCCACACGTCGAAGGTGCCCTCGGCGATCCGCTGGTTGGTGATCACCCACCAGTCGACGGTGGCGATGCTCATCTCCGGATGCGCGATCTTCGCGTCCCGCGCGGCGATCTCGATCGACGGGATGTTGCCGTCGTGCGCATTCAGGAGCAGCACCCGCTGGATGCCCCAGCGGTGCAGCGACGCGAGGATGTCGCCGATCACGCGGGTGCGCGTGTCGGCGCTGAGGCTGACGCACATCGGCTGGTGCGCGTAGTGGCCGCTCATGCCGAGGTAGTCGGGTGGCAGCACCACCGTGCGCTCCAGCTGCTCGGCGATGCGCACGG
>JAURLF010000167.1 GCA_030831375.1 Gaiellales bacterium
GGACCCCTTCCGGCGCAGGGTACCGCGCGGCGGCCGCCCAGCCGTCAGATCACACCTCGCGCTGCGTCATCCATGGCATGGACCCACGCTCCCACAGCGACCAGCGCGAAGACGCCGACGCGACCCTCGAGGCCGAAGCGGCGATCTCAGACCACGTCCTGCGCCTGGTCGGGATCACGCTCCTCGCACTCGGCATCGCAGGCGCGTACGCGATCCTGACCGCGTAGCGGCCCGCACGCGCCGCGGCGCGGCCGGCCTCCGCACGACGTGCGTGCAATCCGCACATCCGACGCATGCCTGGACGTACGATCAGGAAGCCGACGCCCGTATCGAGCCGAGCGCGACCATGACCGAGCACCTCAGCCACCACCACCGCCAGACCCTCGCGCACCTCTTCGACCATCAGCAGGCGTCGAACATCCACTGGCGCGAGGTGCGCCACCTGCTCGAGGCCGTCGGCACCGTGACCGAGGAGCACAACGGCAAGGTCAAGGTCCACGTCGGCGAGAAGACGATGGTCTTCCACGACCCCGGGCGGCACGAGGTCGACCGCCAGCTGGTCGTCGACCTGCGTCACCTGCTGACCGACGCCGGGCTCGCGCCCGAGGCGTAGGCCGTCAGCTGATCGTCCCCGCGCCGGCCAGCGCGAGGATCAGCCCGCCGAACGCGAAGCGGTAGAGCGCGAACACGAGCAGCGAGTGGTGCGCGAGGTAGCGCAGGAGGAACGCGATCGCGGCGTAGCCGGACGCGAAGGCGACGAGCGCGGCGACGATCGTGACGGCGTACGAGGCGTCGCCGTCGCCGCCGATGTCCCGCAGCTGGTACAGGCCGGACAGCACGACGGCAGGCACGCTGAGGAGGAACGAGAAGCGGGCGGCGGCGGGACGATCGAGGCCCATCACGAGGCCGGCGACGATCGTGGAGCCTGAGCGGGACACGCCGGGGATCAGGGCGAGCGCCTGCGCGAGGCCGACGACGAGGCCGTCCCGCCAGGTGACGGACTCGATCGGGCGCAGCCGGGAGGCGAGGCGCTCGACGACGATCATGATCACGCCGCCGATGATGAGGGCGCCCGCGACGACGTAGAGGGAGCGCAGCGTCGTCTCGATCTGGTCGGCGAAGAGCACCCCGATGATCACCACGGGCACGGTGCCGAGGGCGATGTACCAGCCCATCAAGCTGTCGGGCGTGCGCCGCAGCTCGCGGTTGCCGAGCCCCCGCAGCCAGGCCACCGTGATGCGCAGGATGTCGCGGCGGAAGTAGATCAGCACCGCGGCCATGGTGCCGAGCTGGATGACGGCGCTGAAGGCGGCGCCGGGGTCCTCCCAGCCGAACAAGGCGGGGATCACGCGCACGTGGCCGGTGCTCGAGATCGGCAGGAACTCGGTCAGGCCCTGGGCGATCCCGAGGACGATCGCCTCGAGCCAGCTCATGCCGGTCATGGTGCCAGCGCCGGCGGACCCGTCAGGCGCTCACGGCGCGTGGAGCGCGAGCGGCGCGACCGCGGCGATCTTGTCGAAGTCGCGGTCGCGGTGCAGGACGGGCAGGCCGTGGGCAATCGCGACGGCGGCGATCAGGCAGTCGACCGTGCGGCGGACCGCGGCGCCCTGCGCGCGGCAGGCGCGGGCGTACGCCGCGGCTGCCTCGTAGTCGGCGGGCATGGTCGGGAGGGTCTGCGCGCCGGCGAGCAGCCGGCGCAGCTGGCCGAGGTGGTCCTCGTCGCGGGCCCCGGCGAGGACCTCCATCCGGACCGGGTCGCAGGTGGCGATCGGGGCGTCCGCGGCGAGGAGCTCGCGGACGCCGATCGCCTGCGGCGACCCCGTCTGCCGCAGGTACTCGACCCAGGCGGACGTGTCGAGCAGGATCACAGCCACCCGGAGTCGCGCATCGCATCGAGGTCGCCCTCCCAGCCGGAGCCCTCGAGCGCGAGGGCCTCGCTGGTGGACAGCGGCTCGACGGCGCACAGCCGCAGGGCGAGGTTGACGGCGTCGCGCTTGGTCTGCAGGCCGTAGCGCCGCATGACCGAGGCGCAGGCCTCCTCGTCGATGTCGATGTTGGTGCGTGCCATACACCAACCATACACTTCATGGCGGTGAGCCGCCGTCTCCT
The DNA here is from genome assembly GCA_030831375.1 of Gaiellales bacterium. Taxonomy (GTDB): domain Bacteria; phylum Actinomycetota; class Thermoleophilia; order Gaiellales; family F1-60-MAGs149; genus F1-60-MAGs149. The sequence goes on from JAURLF010000167.1 coordinate 2,110, forward strand.
GGGTCGCGTCCATGTCGCCACCGTGCCGGAGCGCCGTGCCGCAGGCGCGCACGGGTCCGAAGCGGACGCGCGCGGATTCGGCGCGGGGGCGCGCTGATCCCGCGCGCACCCGGACGCGGCCGCCCCGGCTGCGCGCGGATCAGCGGCTCGCCCAGCGCGCCTCGGCCTCGTACGGGTTGCGCGCGTACGGCTTTACGAGGTACGAGAGCGGCATCAGGGGGCCGCGCTGGTCCATCTGCCAGACGTGGCAGAGCTCGTGGCGCAGCAGCTGGTCGGAGGTCTCGGCGAGGGGTCGGCGCAGGAGGATCGCGCCGGGCAGCGCGTAGCCGTCGAAGCGCCGCAGCACCGGCGCCCGGAAGAACCAGGGCGCGTGGAGCACGCGCACCCCGGTCGGGTCGACGGGCTCGGGGTAGAGGCCGAGCCGGTTGAGGTGGTCGGCGGCGACCCTGAGGCGCGCCTCGGCGTCCCCGCCGGCGTCTAGGCGCGCCACGGCCCGCCCGCCGCGGCGTCGTCGTCGCGGCCGCGGGGCGGGCGCCCGCCCGGCGGCTGCCGATAGCGGCCGCGCAGGGCGCTCGCGAGGAACGCGATCCCGGCCATGAAGAGGATCACGCTGGCGCCGATCAGAACGGTCTGGATGACGCCGGAGGCCTTGTCGCCGGAGAACTGCTGGCGCACGAGCTCGGCGACCACGAGGAGCGCGATCGGGGCGCCCGCGCCGACCGTGCCGCGCAGGAAGCCGTAGCGCCAGCCGAGGACGCCCGCGACGACGAGGACGAGCAGCGGGCCGAAGACGCCGGCCGTGCCGATCAGGTACATCACGCCCGCGATGATCCCGACCGCGGCGAGGCCGATCGCGACGGGCTCCGCCCACTGGCGCACCGGGCCGGGCCCCGCGGGCTGGGCGTGACGGGCGGCGAAGGGGCTCATACCGGGATGTTCGCGCATCGCGGCCGCCGGGACGGTCGTCGCGGCCCCGCTACGCGTCGTCGGTGTCGAACGGCGGCTCGTCGCCCCCGCCCGCGGGCGCCGCGGCCGCAGTCCCGCCGCCGGCCATCAGGCGCGGGATGTCGGCCTCGGTGATCAGCACCTGGCGCGGCTTCGAGCCCTCGTAGCCGGAGATCGCGCCGCGCCGCTCGAGCATGTCGATCAGCCGGCCCGCGCGGGTGTAGCCGACGCGCAGGCGCCGCTGCAGGAGCGAGACGGACGCCGTCTCGTGGTTGCAGACGACCATCAGGGCGTCCTGCAGCAAGGGGTCCGAGTCGGGGTCGGAGTCGTCGTCCTGATCGCCGGCGCCGTTCGGGCCGGGCACGAACTGGGGCATGTCGAGGAAGCCCTCCTCGAACTCGGGCTCGGCCTGCCGGCGGCACTGCTCGACCACGAGACCGACCTCGTCCTCGCCGACGAAGGCGCCCTGGATGCGCTGGATGCGGCTCGTGCCGATCGGGCGGTAGAGCATGTCGCCCTGGCCGAGCAGGCTCTCGGCGCCCGGCGTGTCGAGGATCACGCGCGAGTCCGTCATCGACGAGACGGCGAAGGCGATGCGGCTCGGCACGTTGGCCTTGATCATGCCGGTGATGACGTCGACGGACGGGCGCTGCGTAGCCAGCACGAGGTGGATGCCGACGGCGCGCGACTTCTGGGCGAGGCGGATGATGCAGTCCTCGACCTCGGCCGGCGCGACCATCATCAGGTCGGCGAGCTCGTCGATCACGACGAGCACGTACGGCAGGGCGTCGTCCTCGCGGCCCTCGGCGATGCGCGCCTTGTTGAACTCGACGATGTTGCGGCTGCGGGCGGCGCCGAGCTTCTCGTAGCGGCGCTCCATCTCGCCCACCACGTTCATCAGGGCAGCGGCCGCGCTCTTCATGTTCGTCACGACGGGCGTGAGCAGGTGCGGGATCGCCTCGTAGTGGTTCAGCTCGACCCGCTTCGGGTCGATCAGGATCATCTTGACCTCGTCCGGCGTGGCGTTGAGGAGGATCGAGACGAGCATGGCGTTGAGCGAGCCGGACTTGCCCGAGCCGGTGGTGCCGGCGATGAGGACGTGCGGCATCTTGGCGAGGTCGGCGTGCACGTGGTTGCCGCTGATGTCCTTGCCGAGCCAGACCGTCAGCGGGCTGCAGCCGGACGGGAACGAGCCCTGGATGTCGCCGAGCGTGACGAGGTTCGGCGTCGTGTTCGGCACCTCGACACCGACGGCCTGCTTGCCGGGGATCGGGGCGAGGA
>JAURLF010000168.1 GCA_030831375.1 Gaiellales bacterium
CCCTGTTCCTGGTGGTCAGCGGCCTGAGCGGGCGCAAGAAGACCCGCGCGGTCGAGGAGGACGGAAGCGGCGTCGACGCCCCGTCGATGACTCCCGCCGCCGCCAGCGGCGACTGACGACGCGACACCGGGCCCCCTTCCGCAGCTGCGGGAGGGGGCCCCTCGTCGTTCAGGGGCGCCGCAGCCGCTTGTGCAGCTCGCCGGCGACCACGACGGTCGAGGCGACGAGCGCCATCGCGAGCCACGTGGGCGGATCGAGCGGCTCGAGGCCGAGGACGCGCCGGGTCGGCCCGAGGTGCATCGCGGCGACGTGCACGCCGAGCGCCCCGACGGTTCCCACCAGGAGCAGCCGGTTCGCGAGTGGCGAGGTGGCGAAGGCGGAGCGCCGCTCGGAGCGCGCGTTGCCGAGGTGGAAGGCCGAGAACAGCACCATCGTCGTCAGCGCGACCGTGCGGGCGCGCTCGAGGCCGCTGCCGGCGTGCAGCTCCCAGAGGAACAGGCCGAGCGTGCCGACGGCCATCACCGCGCCGAGCACGACGGCCCGCTCCCACAGCAGGCGCGACACGATGCCCTCCCCGCGCGGGCGCGGCCGCTCATGCAGCTCGTCGCCCTCGGCGGGCTCGAAGGCCAGGGCGACGTCCTGGATGCCGTTCGTCACCACGTTCATCCAGATCAGCTGTGCCGGCAGGAGCGGCGCATCGAGGCGCCCCGCCACGGCGCCGAGCACGACCAGGATCGCCGCGATGCCGGTGGTGACGAGGTAGAACGCCGTCTTGCGCACGTTGGCGAACGCCACCCGCCCCTCCTCCACCGCCGCGACGATGCTCTCGAAGTCGTCGTCGAGCAGGACGATGTCGGCGGCCTCGCGTGCCACGTCCGTGCCGCCGCGGCCCATCGCGACGCCGATGTCGGCGGCGCGCAGCGCGGCCGCGTCGTTGACGCCATCACCGGTCACCGCCACCACCTGCCCCTGATCGCGCAGCGCCTCCACGATCGCGAGCTTGTGCTGCGGCGAGACCCGGGCGAAGACCGCCGCCTCGGCCGCCGCGAGCCGCAACCCGTCAGCGTCCATCCGGTCGATCTCGGCGCCGGTCACCACGCGCGCATCGGGCCCCGCGATCGCGAGCTGCTCGGCGATCGCCCGTGCCGTGGCGGCGTGATCGCCGGTCAGCATCGCCACGCGGATCCCCGCCTCGCGGCAGCCCGCCACCGCCGCGCGCGCCCCGGGCCGCGGCGGATCGATCATGCCGTGGAGGCCGAGCAGCCGGAAGCCACCCGCCCGCTCGGCCGTCGCCGCGCGCTCCGGGGCGCCGTCGAGATGCCGCTCGGCCGTCGCGATCACGCGCATGCCCTGCGCCGCCAGCGCCTCGGCGTGGTCGTGCGCCGCGGCCCGATCGAGCGGGCCGCCGTCCGGCCCCTCCGCGCAGCGCTCGAGCACGGCCTCGGGCGCGCCCTTCAGATACGCGACGACACGGTCGCCGACGCGGTTGATGGTCAGCATCGTCCGCCGCTCCGCCTCGAACGGCACCTCGGCGAGACGCGGCCGCTCCTCATCGAGCGCGTCGCGGTCGAGCCCGGCGCGTGCGGCCGCGACCAGCAGCGCCGCCTCGGTCGGGTCGCCGGTGGTCTCGTAGCCGTCGTCGGCGGCGACCGCGCTCGCGTCGTTGCAGAGCGCCGCCGCGACCAGCGCGCGCCGCACCGCCGCCGACACCTCGTCGCCGGGTTCCCAGCTCGCCCCGTCCGCCTCGACGACGCGCACCTCCATCCGGTTCATCGTCAGCGTGCCGGTCTTGTCCGAGCCGATCGCGGTGCAGCTGCCGAGCGTCTCCACGGCGGCGAGGCGCCGCACGACGACGCGCCGTCGGGCCATCCGCTGCATGCTGATCGCGAGCGCCACGGTCAGCACGATCGGCAGCCCCTCGGGGATCGCCGCCACGGCGAGCGCGACGACCGCGATCCCGACGTCGGCGAAGGGCTCGCCGCGCACGAGTCCGACCGCGAGACCGGCCGCGCAGACGGCGAGGACGGCGCCGGCGATCAGGCGCGCGAAGCGGGCCATCCGCTCCTCGAGCGGCGTCGGCACCCGAGCGATCCCCCGCATCCGGCCCGCGAGGCGGCCGATCTCGGTGTCCGACCCGGTGGCGGTCACGACCGCACGGCCATGGCCGCGGGTCACGAGCGACCCGAGCAGCAGCATCGACGGGCGGTCCGCGATCGGCGCGTCCGCGGTGGCCGGCGCGGCATCCTTCCCGACCGGCTCGGACTCGCCGGTCAGCGCGGACTCGTCCACGGCGAGGGCCGCGGCGCGGAGGACGCGGCAGTCGGCCGGCACGCGCATCCCCTCGCGCACCACCACCACGTCGCCCGGCACCAGCAGGCGCGGCGCGCAGGAGCGCTCGCGGCCGTCACGGACCACGAGGGCGAGTCCCGGCACGATGCGCCGGATCGCCGCCATCGACCGCTCCGCGCGCGTCTCCTCCACGAAGCCGATCACCGCGTTGATCAGCAGCGCGAGGGCGATCACCACGGCGTCGACGAGCTGGCCGAGCGCCGCCGCGACGGCGGCGGCGACCAGCAGGATCGCGATCAGCGGGCTGGCGAACTGCCGCCCGGCGAGCCGCAGGAGGCCCGCTCCGCGCTCCTCCGGCAGCTCGTTCGGGCCGAAGGCGTCGAGCCGCGCCTGGGCCTCGGCCTCGGACAGGCCGTCGGGCCCCGTTCCGAGCGCCGACGCCACGTCGCGCCCCGGCTGCGCCCACGGCGCCGCCGTCGCCTCGAGCCCCGCTCGCTGCGCGTCCGCGGCCATGCCGCCACGCTAGACGGCGCGCGGCGCGCGGATGGGTAGGATCACCGCATGTCCGACGTCAGGGAGGGTGGCTGCCTGTGCGGCGCCGTGCGCTACCGCGCCGCCGAGCCCCTGCGTCCGATCACGATCTGCCACTGCTCGGAGTGCCGTGGCACCTCCGGCGGCGCGCCGGCCCACTCCGCCTGCGCCGCGGACGGCTTCGAGCTCGTGGCCGGCGAGACGCTCCGCTGGTTCGCCGGGCCGACCAGCGAGACGGGCGGCGAGCGCGGCTTCTGCTCCACCTGCGGCGCCTACGTGCTGTTCCGGATCGCGGGCGACCCGCTGATGTACATCACGGCCGGCTCGCTCGACGACGCCTCGGGCATCCCCTTCGAGGCGCACATCTTTTGGGCAAGCCGCGCCCCGTGGGAGGAGCCCGACGGGCGCCCCACCCTCGAGCGCTACGCGTAGGCGGCGGGCCGGGGCCCGCCGCCCCGCGTCCTAGCGCCGGGTGACCGCCGCCGCGAGCGGCCCGACGCCGCCGTCGGCGAGGTCGTCGCAGGCGGCGATGATCGCGTCCATCTGCGCGTCGTCGAAGACCGACGAGGCGAGCGACCGGAACTTCGCGCACATGCCGTCGTAGCCGAGCCGGTTCTCCGGATCGCCCTTGGCGTGCTCGAGCGACGCGGTCAGCGTGCGGCCGTCGGTGGTCGTGATCGTCATGTCACACGGCCACAGGTCCGGGAAGCGCGCGTCGTGCTCGGGCCGCACCACGGCCTGCGTCCGCTCGGCGACGGCGAGGACGGCCGCGTCGTCGAGGGCCTCCATCGCGTACTCGTCGAGGGACGCCTGCCCCTTGGCGATGCCGAGGCCGACGGCGTACGGCAGCGAGAACTGCGCATCGACGTCGTTCGTGGGCCGCACCTTGCGCTCGCGCGGCTCGACGACGATGCCGACCGCGGCGGAGACCACCCCGACCTCGATCGCCTCGACGTCGTCGGGGCCGATCCCGTGCGCCTCGCGCAGCTCCAGCGCGAGGTCGATCGGGCCCTGGTTGTAGCGGCAGCAGGCGTGCGGCTTGACGCTCGTGATGGCGAGCTCGAACGGCTGGCCGAGGCCCTGCGTGAGGCGCGCGAGGTTCTCCTCGGAGCCGTAGCCGCGCAGGAGGCCGTCACGGCCGTCGAAGGGCAGCAGGGGGCCGGTGAAGCCCTGCTGGGCGAGGCGCGCGGCGACGTAGCCCGCGTGGCTCGACCAGCCCGGGTGCAGGCGCTTGGTCCACGCGCCCTCCGACAGGAACTCGGTGCGGCCCGACGCCTGCGAGGCGGCGATGCCGAACGCGTGCGCGAGCTGCTCCGCGTCGAGGCCGATCAGCTTGCCGACCGCGGCCGCGGTCGAGAACGGGCCCACGATCGCCGTCGGGTGGAAGCCCTTGGCGTAGACCTCCTTGGCGGTCAGGGCGCGGCCGAGCCGGCAGGCGACCTCGTAGCCCGCGACGATCGCCGCGATCAGCTCGCGCCCCGACGAGCCCTCGACCTCGGCCGCCGCCATCGCGCCCGGGATCACCACGACCGCCGGGTGCAGGGACGACGCCGAGTGCGTGTCGTCGAGCTCGACGGAGTGCGCCGCGATCGCGTTGGTGAAGACGGCCCACTCGGGGCGGGCCGGCGCCTTGCCGACCACGGCGGTGAGCACGGAGCCCTCCCCCGCGCCCATCGCGGCCAGGGCCGCGTCGACGCTGGGCATGTTCTCCATCACACCGCCGCGGGCGGCGGTGCCGATGTGGTCGAGGACCAGTTCCCGGCAGTAGGCCTCCGTGTCCGCGTCGATGTCCTCGTAGCGCAGGCCGAGGACCCAGTCGGCGAGGTCCCGTGCGATCACGGAACCACCACGATCTTGCCGAAGTGGCCGCGGCTCTCCATGCGCTCGAAGGCGGAGCGGATGTCGTCGAGCGCGACCTCGGTGTCGACGAGCGGCTTGAGGCGGCCGTCGTGGCACATCTGCATGACCGTCTCGTACTCGCCCTTCGTGTACGTGAAGGAGCCGATGATCTGCCACTGCATCCGGAACAGCGGGATGATGTCGAGCGGCACGACCTCGCCGGAGTGGCCGCCGCAGGTGACGAGGCGGCCGTCCTTGCCGAGCGAGTTGAGGCCGGCCGCGAAGAGATCGCCGCCGACGTGCTCGTAGGTGAGGTGGGCGCCCGCGCCGTCGGTGATGCGCATGACCTCCTCCACGATGTCCTGCTTGGTGTAGTTGATGCCGTGGTGCATGCCCATCTTGGCGGCGGCCTCGAGCTTGTCGTCGCCCGAGGAGGTGCCGATGATGCGCGCGCCCGCCATCGCGGCGAGCTGGACGGCGGCGGAGCCGATGCCCGAGCCGACCGAGTTGATCAGCACGGTCTCGCCGATCGCCAGGCGGCCGCGCGTGAACAGCATGTGGAAGGCCGTGCCGAACGCGATCTGGACGGCCGCGGCGTCGACGAACGACATGCCGTCGGGGATGCGGACGAGATGGCTCTCGGGGATGCAGCAGTACTCGGCGTAGCCGCCGGGGCGCGTGACGCCGATGAAGTCGATCGCCGCGAGGTTCTCGCGGCCGGTGCGCGCGTAGTGGTTGTTGAGATCGATGCCCATCAGGTAGGGGGCGACGCGGTCGCCGACCTTCCAGGCGTCGGACACGCCGGACCCGGTCTCGACGATCTCGCCGGCCAGCTCGAGGCCGAAGATCACGGGCGGCTCGACGGGGAAGCGCGAGATGCCCTCGCGGAAGTCGACGTCGAGGTGGTTGAGGGCGCAGGCGCCGACCTTGATCTTGACCTCGTGCGGCTGGGGCGAGGGGTCGGGGACGTCCTCGACGACGATCTTGTCGATGCCGCCGTACTCGTGGAAACGGGCTGCGCGCATGGTCTCTCTCCTCCGGGCTCCGAAACGGGAATGGGGGAAGTATCGTCCGGGCCCGCGGTCCGGTCAAACCCTACGCCGTGCGTGGGTTTACGCCGCCGCGCGCGCCGAGCAGCATCCCGACGCCCGCGATGAGCGTGATCAGAGCCGCGAAGACCCAGGCGGCCTCCCAGCCCCAGCGGTCGGCGAGCAGGCCGAACAGGGGCGGCACGACGACGACGCCGCTGAACACGCAGCGCAGCGCCCAGCCCGACAGGCGCCCGATGTGGGTGGCGGGCACCGAGCCGGCGACGAGCGCGAGGAAGACGCCGTTCCAGCCGATGCTGGTCAGGCCGACGAGCACGAGGCAGGGCCACAGCCACCAGCCCGTCGGCAGGAGCGCGATGCCGACGAGGCCGACGGCGGCGATCACCGCGGTCAAAAACAGCCCCGTCCAGCGGTTGCGCGCGAACCAGCGGTCGGAGACGACGGCCCAGCCGAGCCGCCCGGCGGTGCCCCCCACCATCATCACGGCGAAGGAGACGCCGGCCACGCCGAGCGCGTAGCCGTGGGCGTCGACGAGGAACAGGGTCAGGTAGGCCACGAACCCCTGCTGCACGCCCGCCATCAGGAAGCCGAAGGTCCCGACGCCGAGCCGCCAGCCGAGGCGGATCGGGATCCGGCCGGGATCGTGTGCGGGGCTGGCCGGCAGGCGCGTCTGTCGCACCAGCCCGTCGCGCAGGAGCACGACGAGCACCGCCACGAGGAGCGCGCCGACCACGGGCGCGAGCAGCGATCCCCGCCAGCCGAGCGCGTGCGCCAGCGCGGGCAGGGTCAGGCCCGCGATCAGGCCGCCGAGGGTGACGCCGATCTGCTTCGCGCTCATCAGGAGGCCCTGGTTGGATCCGTCGGCGGCACCCCGCACGATCACGTTCGTCGGCGGCGTGATGCAGCCGTAGGCGAGGCCGACCGCGAACATCGCCAGGAAGAACAGCCAGACCACCGGCGAGACGGCCGCGATCAGCTCGAACAGCGCGACCGCCACCATCGCGAGCGCGAGCAGGCGCACGGCGCCGAAGCGGTCGGTGAGGTGCCCGGACGGCCCGCTGGCCACGGCGGCGCCGCCGAAGATGGCGGTCGTGATCAGCCCGAACACCGCCAGGCTCATGTCGAGGTCGGCGCGCACCAGCGGGCCGATCGGCGCGACGGAGAGCGTCGCGTAGGCGCCCATCATCAGGGCGCCGCCGGAGACCGCCACGGCGGCGGCCGCGCCGCGCCTGCCGTCCGCCGGTGCGCCCGCTGTGGCCATCCCGGGCATACTTCCACACAATCCTTCGCCGACGAGAGGTTGTCTCCGTGAGCGCTCCGATCCGCACGCTGATGTTCGCCTCCGCCAACGACCCCGAGCGCTCGCTGAAGGCGATCGCGATCGGCGCCTCGGCGGTCTGCCTCGACCTCGAGGACGCCGTCGCCAAGTCCGAGAAGGCGAACGCGCGCGGCGTCGTCGCCGCCACCCTCGCCGACCCGTCCGTGGAGGGCGCGAACGTGCACGTGCGGGTCAACGGCGTGGCCACGGAGTTCTGCGACGACGACCTGACGGCGCTCGGGCCGAGCCTGCCGCGCCTCAGCGGCATCCTCGTGCCGATGGTGGAGTCGGCCGACGAGGTGCGCCACGTCGCGACCCGGCTCGACGCCCTCGAGGCCGAGCACGGCGTCGACGCCGGCTCGATCCGCCTGATCGCGATCGCGGAGACCGCCAAGGGCGTGCTCCAGGCGGCCGACGTCGCGGCCTCCACGCCGCGCCTGCGCACGCTGCTGCTCGGCCCCGCCGACCTCTCGCACGACCTCGGCGTCGAGCTGACCGCCGACGGCTACGAGCTCTTCGCGGCCCGCACCCAGCTCGTGCTCGCCGCGCGCGCCGCCGGCATCGAGGGCCCGATCGACGGGCCCTTCCTCGGCCTCAAGGACGACGAGGGCACGCGCACCTCCGCCCAGTGGGCGAAGCGGCTCGGCTTCCAGGGCAAGATGGTGCTGCACCCGCAGCAGCTGCCGGTGGTGGCAGGGGTGTTCGCGCCGTCGGCCGACGAGGTCGCCTGGGCCGAGGCGGTCGTGGCCGCGTTCGCCGAGCACGAGGCGAAGGGGATCTCGGCCTTCAAGATGGACGACGGCACCTTCGTCGACTACCCCGTCGTGGACCGCGCCCGCGCGGTCCTGCGCGACGCGGGCGCCTAGGGGCCCGCGTCGGGTCCGCCCGGGCGGTTGACGTCGCGGATGGTGAACCCCGCCGCCTGTTTGTAGCGGGCGGCGACCTCCTCCAGCTCGGCGCGCGGGATCACGTCCTCGATGCGCTCGAAGCCGCCGGGAGCGCGGTCCTCGGCGAGCTGCATCACGACCTCGGGCCCGCCGGACCGGTTCGCCAGCACGATCGCGCTCGTCGCGGGGCGACGCTCCTCCTCGTAGCGCTCGAGCGCGCCGGGCCCCGCCCCGTCCTCGGCGATCCGCGCGGCGAGGCACTCCGCGTCGAGGATGCCCTGCGAGGCCCCGTTCGAGCCGATCGGGTAC
>JAURLF010000169.1 GCA_030831375.1 Gaiellales bacterium
CGCGCCGTCGCTCGCGATGGGCCTCGTGCGCGTGGCGGGCGCCGAGGGCCAGTTCGCGCGCGAGGGCATCGGCGTGCGCCTCGTCGGCGCGGACGACGCCGCGGCGGCCGCCGCCCTCGTCGGCGCCGGCGACGCGGACCTCGCGGTGCTCCCGACCGCGGAGGCGCTGGCGCTCGCCGAGACCGGGGCGGACGTGCGCATCATCCTCCTGCTGACATCGTCGGAGACCGAAGACGCGGTCGTCGCCGGCCCCGACACGGGGATCGAGGGCCCGGAGGACCTCGCCGGGCGGCGCGTCGCCTACGCGTCGGGCGGGGACGGCGAGCTCGTGCTGCGCGACGCGCTCGCCGAGGCCGGCCTCGCGATGGCGGAGATCGTGGCGGTGCCGATGGGCGCCGCCGACGATCCGGCCGGGGCCGTGCGTCGCGGCGACGCGGACGCGGCCGTCGTCAGCGGCCCGCAGGCCCGCAGCGCCCTGGCCGCCGACGCGGGGCTCGTGCTCGTGCGCGCGGCGGGCGAGCGGCCGGGCCTCGTGTCCGAGGTGCTCATCGCGCGCGGCGACGTCGCCGACGCGCGGCCCGGGCAGATGCTGGCGCTGGTGCGCGCCTGGCAGGACGTCTACCTGATCGACCGCGACGAGCCCGAGCGGATCGGCGCGCGCGTCGGCACCATCCAGGGCACCGACCCCGCCGAGGCGCTGCGCGCGCTCGAGGGCACGGCGATCTACGACGTGCCGCAGAACGCCGTCGAGCTCTTCCCCGGCGGCGAGTACCACGACGCCGTCATCGGGCTCGTCGCCGCGCTCGCCGCCGAGGCCGGCCGGGTCGGGTCCCTCGCCGACCCGCAGGCCCTGATCGACGGGGTGTACGCGCAGACGGTCGCGACCGCGTCATGATGCGCACATGACGCTCGGCGCGATCGTGCTGGATGGCGGCCCGCTCGGCCGCCGCGAGGTGGAGGACGCGGCGCTCGGCCGCGCCGCGGTGACGCTCGGCGACGGGGGCAGGCGTCGGCTCGACGAGGCGGCGGCCCTGATCGCGCGCGTCGCGGATGCCGGCGAGCCCGTCTACGGCGTCACGACGGGCTTCGGATCGCTCGAGTCGGTGCGGATCCCCGACGCGGGCCTATCGGACCTGCAGCGCAACATCGTCCGCAGCCACGCCGTCGGCGTCGGCGACCCGCTGCCCGTGCCCGTGGTGCGGGCCATGATCGTGCTGCTCGCGGCGTCCCTGGCGCGCGGCCATTCCGGCGTCCGGGCCGAGGTCGTCGAGGCGCTCGTCGCGCTCCTCGACCGCGGCGTCACGCCACTCGTGCCGTCGCGCGGATCGGTCGGCGCCAGCGGCGACCTCGCACCGCTGGCGCACCTCGCGCAGGTCCTGATCGGCGAGGGCCGCGCGCTCCTGCCCGACGGCGCGGAGGCGGACGGGGCGTCCGCGCTCGCGGCCGCCGGCGTAGCGCCGATCGTGCTCGGCCCGAAGGAGGGCCTCGCGCTCCTCAACGGCACGCACCTGATGGCCGCGGTCGGGGTGCTCGCGCTCGGCGAGGCCGAGCGCCTGCTCGCCGCCGCGCAGGTGGCGGCCGCGATGTCGCTCGACGCGCTGCTCGGCTCGCTCGCCCCGTTCGACGCGCGCCTCCACGAGCTGCGCCGCCGCCCCGAGCAGGCGGCGGTCGCGGCGCGCGTGCGCGAGCTCGTCACGGGCTCCGAGATGCTGCAGAGCCACGCCGGCTGCCACCGCGTCCAGGACGCGTACACGCTGCGCTGCATCCCGCAGGTCCTCGGCGCCGTCGGCGAGGCACTCGACTACTGCTGGCGCGGGATCGAGCCCGAGCTCGGCGCCGTCACCGACAACCCGCTGCTCTTCCCCGCCGACGGCGACGTCGTCTCGGGCGGCAACTTCCACGGCCAGCCGCTGTCGCTGCCCCTCGACGTGCTCGCGATCGCCGTGCAGGAGCTCGCCGCGTTCTCGGAGCGGCGCACGTACCGGCTGATGGACGGCCGCGGCGACGAGTTCTCCCTGCCGCCGTTCCTGATCGCGGAGCCCGGCACCGAGTCGGGCCTGATGATCGCGCAGTACACGGCGGCCAGCCTCGTCGCCGAGATGGGCGTGCTCGCGCACCCAGCCGGCGTCGGCAGCCTGCCGACGAGCGCCGGCCAGGAGGACTTCAACTCGATGGGGGCGACCGCCGGCCTGAAGGCCCTGCAGGTCCTCGACCTCGCCCGCCACGTCGTCGCGATCGAGCTGCTCGCCGCCGCGCAGGGCTTCGAGCTGCGTCGCCCGCTGCGCTCCGGGCCGCTGCTCGAGGCCGAGCACGCGAAGGTGCGCTCGATCTCGCCCGCCGTGACCGGCGACCGCAGCCTCGCCCCGGACATCGCGGCGCTCGCGCGCGCCATCGACGACGGCGTCTTCGGCGGCTAGCCGATCCGCGCCGCGTAGACCTCGCCCGACTCGACCGCGAGCTCGCGCCCCGCGTCGATCCGCAGCGCGTCCTCGGGCCCCAGGCCCACGTATTCGCCGTCGGCCAGCAGGGCCGCGGGGCCGCCGAGCGCCACCGCGAAGGCGATCGGCGCGTCGAGGGCGAGACGCGCGCCCGGCTCGAGCACGTCGACCGCGCCGCTCGCGCGCTCGCGGTCCCACATCAGGTTCAGGTCGCGGCCCGTGCCGGGCGGCATCTCGAGGTGCGTGGGCACGTCGCCGGGGAAGCGGATCGCGCGGTGGCGCCCGAGCGGCGCGGGCGGTCGCCCGTCGACGTGCAGGACGACGCCGTCGCCCGCGAGCAGCACGAGGACGCGGTCGACGCCCGGCAGGACGGAGAACGGCCCTGGCCCCGACAGATCCGCCATCGACAGCCGCCAGCGGAACGGGGCCCCGGACGGGCCCGGCGCGGGGTCGACGGCGATCTCGTGCGTCGTGCCGAGGCCGTTGGTCCACGGCATCGCCGTGAAGCCGGCGCGGGGAAGGGGGGTCAGCGCGCCCATCGCCCGGCACTATGGCTGATCGGCGATCGCCTGTACGATCCGGCGCAATCCGAGCGCGCCCCTGATGAGCGTCCTGCCCCGCGTCACCCAGACCCGACTGCCCTCCGACGTCTTCGACCTCCCGGTCGAGAAGATCCGCACGGGCTGGTACTCGGATGCCTACTTCAACCACACGCAGAAGGTGCTCGAGCGCGACGTGCACCGCCCCCGCGTGCTCGTCCAGGTCTTCACGCGCCGCGCCGCCGTCCTCGGCGGCGTCGATGAGGCGATCGCGGTGCTGCGCGAGTGCGCGGGCCTGATGCGCGACGACGACGCGTGGGAGCCCGGCTGGGACGACCTCGTGGTGCACGCCCTGTACGACGGCGACGAGATCGAGCCGTGGGAGAGCGTGCTCACGATCGAGGGCGACTACGCGCACTTCTGCCATCTCGAGACCGTCTACCTCGGCAGCCTCGCGCGCCGCAGCCTCGTGGCCACGAACGTGCGCGAGGTCGTGCGCGCCGCCGCGCCGAAGCCGATCATGTACTTCCCGGCCCGCCACGACCACTACCGCGTGCAGACGGGCGACGGCTACGCGGCGCACATCGCGGGCGCGATCGGCGTCTCCACGGACGCGCAGGCCGCGTGGTGGGGCGATCGCGGCCTCGGTACGGTCCCGCACGGGCTGATCGCGGCGTACCACGGTGACACGGTGGCCGCGGCGGAGGCGTTCGCCCGCTGCTCCGACCCGGGCCAGAACCTCGTCGTCCTCGTCGACTTCGACAACGACTGCGTCGGCACCGCGCTGAGGGTCGCCGATGCGCTCGGCGAGCGGCTGTGGGGCGTCCGTCTCGACACGTCCGGGACGATGGTCGACCGCTCGCTGTGGGACATGATGGGCCGCTTCGACCCGCGCGGCGTCAACCCGCAGCTGGTCTGGAACGTCCGCGACGCGCTCGACGCGGCCGGCCACGGGGGAGTGCGCATCGTCGTCTCCGGCGGCTTCAACGCGGACAAGATCCGCGAGTTCGAGGCGCAGGGCGTGCCCGTC
>JAURLF010000170.1 GCA_030831375.1 Gaiellales bacterium
CCTGCTCGTCGACGAGATCGCGGACACCGCCGCCGCGCGCGAGTACCGCGCGGTATTCGCCGAGTACGAGCGGATCGCCGCGTTCGATCCCGCCGTTCGCCGGCTCGTGCGGGCCCGCAACGAGCGCTGGGAGCGGGTCCTGACCCGCGAGGTCGCGGCGGCGCAGGCCACGGGGCAGGTGCGTCCGGGCGCCGACCCGCGCGGGACCGCCGAGCGGCTGGGCGCCCTGGTGGGGGGTCTGATCTGGCACTTGCGCTGTGGCACCAAGTCAGCGCGCGCGGTGCGGCGGCTGCTGGACGCTGAGCTCAAGACGCTCGCTGCGGACGGCTAAGGCAGATCCATGCGGCCGAGCCGGAGCCCGGCCAGGGCCACGGCGACGACGGTGACCACGAGCAGGGCGATCACGCCGGTCTGCGCGGACAGGGTCGGCACGAGACCGTCCTCGAGCGGCGACAGCCCGCCGTCGGTGACGGCGCGGCCCCAGGCGGTCAGGGAGAACCGCTCCGCGGACGGGGCGACGGTGGCGATCGCGCCCTCCCAGATCAGCACGTACACGATGCCGGCCACGAGCGCGCGCTTGAGCAGCAGCCCGACGGCGATGAAGACGGAGGCGTAGACGGCGGCCACCAGGATCGTGCCGAGCACGCCGCGCAGGATGTTGCCGGTGCCGACGCCGAGATGCACCCCGAAGTACGCGGCGGCGAGGAGCGCGGGGGAGAGCAGCGCGATCGAGCAGATGATCGCGGCGAGCGCCTTCTCGGCGGCCACCCGCAGGCGCGACAGGCGCGCGGTGGCCAGGTAGACGATGGTGCCGCTCTCGCGCTCGTCGCCGATCGCGGTGACGGCGAGGACGAGCGCCACGAGCGGCGTGACGGTGGTCACGAGCAGGCGCCCCACGATGATCGCCTGCGAGTCCGGGGTGACGTCGCCGCGCACGATCCCGAGCGCGACGAAGAAGGGCACGCTGGCCACGGGGATCAGGAGCGCGAGCGAGCGCTTGCGCAGGAGGAGCGCACGCACGGTCAGGCGGGTGACGGTCATCGGCGCACCCCGCGGGCGCGCTCCGTCAGGTAGCCGTAGACGCTCTCGAGGTCCTCATCGGTCGGCTCCACGGCCGCGAGGTCGGCGCCGGCGTCGCGCGCGAGCGTGGGCAGCCGCAGCGCGAGCTCGTCGGGGCGGCTGGTCTCCACGAGCAGCGCGTCGTCGTCGATCTCGACCTGCTGCACGCCGTCGAGGCCCGCGAGGCCGCCGGCCAGATCGCGCGGGCGGTCGGTCTGTACGCGCACGCGGCGCGGGCGCTCCTCCATCAGGGCGCGCAGCGCGGGCGGCGCGCCCTCGGCCACGAGACGGCCGTTGACGAGCACCAGCACCCGATCGGCGATGCGCTCCACCTCGCCGAGGACGTGGCTCGAGAAGACGATCGCGGTGCCCTCCGCGCCGAGGCGGTGCAGCAGCGCGATCACGCTCTCGCGTTGGCCCGGGTCGAGGCCGTTGAGGGGCTCGTCCAGGATCAGGACGCGGGGGCGGTGCACGAGCGCCTGCGCGATCTTCACGCGCTGGCGCATGCCCTGCGAGAAGCCCTTCACGTCGCGATCGGCGACGTCCACGAGGTCGACGGCGCGCAGGGCGTCGAGGGCGGCGCCGCGCGCGTCGTCGACGCCGCGCAGTCGCGCACAGGCCTGGACGAAGCCGCGGGCCGTCAGGCCCGGCCAGACCCCGTCCCCGTCGGGGACGAGCCCGAGGGCGGCGCGAGCCGCGCCGCTGCGGCGCGGGTCCTCGCCGAGGATGCGGACGCTGCCCTCGTCGGGGCGCGCGAGGCCGGCGGCGAGGCGGATCGCGGTCGACTTGCCGGCGCCGTTGTGGCCGAGCAGGCCCGTCACGCCCGGCTCGATCGCGAACGAGACGTCGCCGACGGCGACGGTGTCGCGGAACCACTTCGAGACCCGCTCGAACTCGAGCAGCGCCGTCATGCGCCCCTCCGGCGGTAGCGCAACCAGAGGACGCCGACGCAGACGAGGCAGACGACGGCGTTCGCGACCACGAGCGGCACGGCGTCGGGGCGGTTCTCGACGACGAACGGGCCGTCGCCGCCCGTGATCTGCTCGCCGCCGATCATGATCTGCGCGAGCCAGACGGGCAGCGCCTGCAGGTTGACCATGCGCGCGTTCGGGCCGAGGTCGGCGACCTCGGCCAGCGCGCCGGCCATCAGACCGGAGATGACGAGCAGCAGGATGAAACCGACGCTCGCGAAGGCGCGGCGGCTCGTCAGGGATGCCACGGCGAGGCCCATCAGCGTGTACACGAGCGCGATCAGGAGGCCGCCGGCGAGGATCGCGGGGATCTCCCGCAGGTTGTCCCCGACGTAGCCGAACGGGTCCGTCGCGAAGAAGACGTTGCCCACGTAGAGGACGGCGAGGGGGAGGGTGGTGACGGCGAGCAGCGGCACCAGCGAGGCGAGCACCTTGCCGAGCACGTACTCGCGCGGGCTCATCGCCGTCGACAGGTACAGGTCGAGGACGCGGCTGCGGCGGTCCGGGCAGATCGTCTCGGGAATCACGATCGCCGCGTACGCCCAGATCGCGAAGCCGATCAGCGTGTAGTAGAAGGCGTACGGCACGAGGTCGGTCGGCAGCTGCTCGACGAGGTCGCCGCCGAGCAGGCTCTTGACGCCGAGCACGGTGACGGCGGGCCCGAGCGCGATCAGCGCGAGCGTCACCGGCACGACCTTCGCGGTCCACGGGCGCCGAGCGCCGAGCGCACGCAGGGCGCTCCAGCGCGCCATCGAGGCGACGCTGCGGCGGGTCGAACCGCGCAGCTCGCCGGTGAAGGGGCGGTAGCGGACGTCGTGGATGCGCGCGCTCACCCGATCGCCTCCAGGAGCTCGTCCTCAATCGAGGGGCCGTCCGGCGCGAGCCGGCGCAGGCCCGCGCCGCACTCCGCGGCCGCGTCGCGGATCGCTGTGCGGTCGCCCGGCCCCGTGATGCGGGCACGCAGGCGGCGCTCGCCCGCGGGCTCCGCGGCGACGCCGCGGGCGGCGAGGAGATCCGCGAGCGGGGCGGGGTCGGCGACGGTCTCCACGAGGACGGAGTCGTCCTCGCCGGCGCGCGCCGCCAGAGGGCGGTCGAGCGTGACGCGGCCCGCGCGCATC
>JAURLF010000171.1 GCA_030831375.1 Gaiellales bacterium
ACCGGCGCCGCCCGTCACGAGCACGGGGCGCTCGCCGCCCGGCTTGAGGCCGTTCGCCTCGAGCGCCATCAGCGCGAACATCGAGGTCAGCCCGGCGGTGCCGACGGCCATCGCCTGGCGCGTCGTGATGCCCTCGGGGACGTGCACGAGCCAGTCGGCGCGCACCCGCTGGAGCTCCGAGAAGCCGCCCCAGTAGCGCTCGCCCATGTGCCAGCCCGTGATCACCACGCGGTCGCCCTCGGCGTAGCGCGCGTCCGACGACTCGAGCACGGTTCCGGCGAGGTCGATGCCGGGGATGTGCGGGAAGTTCCGGGCCAGGCGGCCCTTGTTGCCGTCGACGACGAGGCCGTCCTTGTAGTTGAGCGTGGAGTGCTCGACCTTGACCAGCACCTCGCCCTCGGGCAGATCCGCGACGGGCACGTCCTCGATCGCGGCGCTCACGCCGTCGTCGGTCTCGCGCAGCATCAGCGCCTTGAAGGTGTCGGCCATCTCGCTCTCCCCGGAGTCGGACTGCGGCGAAGCCTACGCGCTGGCGCGGGCCCGTGCGATGGTCCGCCGAACGGCGACGGGGCGCCCGCAGGCGCCCCGTCGGGTTCCGCTCAGCTGCTCGCGCGGCGGCTCAGGAGCAGCCGCTGGTCTCGCCGCAGCTGATGCACTTCAGGCAGGTGCCGTTGCGGACCAGGGTCATCTGGCCGCAGTTGCCGCAGGCGTCGCCCTCGTAGCCCTTCAGGCGGGCCTCGTCGCGCTCGGTCAGGAGCGGCGCGGGCCGCTGCTGCATGCGGGCCTGCGCCTCGACGCCGGCGCCCGCGGGCACGGGCTCCACGGGCGTCGCCGCGACCGCCGTGACCGAGCGGTCGAGCCGCTCGGACTTCGGCGTGCCGACCTCGTCGGCGCGCAGGTCCTGGTCGTCGACGTGCGACAGGTCGTTGCGGTCGAGATACGAGATGGCGACCTCGCGGAAGATGTAGTCGATCACGCTTGTCGCCATCTTGATCTTGTCGTTGCCGACGACCATGCCGTTCGGCTCGAAGCGCGTGAACACGAAGGCGTCCACGAACTCCTCCAGCGGCACGCCGTGCTGGAGCCCCAGCGAGACGGCGATGGCGAAGTTGTTCATCAGGGAGCGGTACGCCGCCCCCTCCTTGTGCATGTCGATGAAGATCTCGCCGAGGGTGCCGTCCTCGTACTCGCCGGTGCGCAGGTAGACCTTGTGCCCGGCGAGGGTCGCCTTCTGGGTGTAGCCGGCGCGGCGGTGCGGGAGCCGGCGGCGCTCGCCCATCACCTGGACGATCCGCTCGGCGACCTGCTCGGCGCCGGGCAGCTCCGCCGGCACCTCGATCTCCGCCCCGACGTCGAGCGCCTCGGCGGCCGCGCCCGACAAGGGCTGCGAGAGCTTCGAGCCGTCGCGGTAGAGCGCGTTGGCCTTGACCATCTTCTTCCACGAGACGCGGTAGCACTCCGCGACGTCAGCGATCGACGCGGACGCCGGCAGGTTGATCGTCTTGGAGATAGCGCCCGACAGGAACGGCTGCGCCGCCGCCATCATCTCGACGTGGGAGAGCGCGCGGATCGCGCGCGTCCCGATCCGGCCGCACTTGTTGGCGCAGTCGAAGACGGGCAGGTGCTCGTCGAGCAGGTGCGGCGCACCCTCGACGGTCATCGTGCCGCAGATGTAGGTGTTCGCCTCGTCGATCTCGGCCTCGGAGAAGCCGAGCGCGGCGAGGAGGTCGAAGCCGGGCGCATCGAGGTCCTCGCGGTCGATGCCGAGGCCGTCGACGATCGCGTCGTCGCCGACCGTGTAGCGGGTGAACGCGAAGCGGGCGTCGAACGCCGTCGGCAGCGCCGCTTCGACCGCCTCGACCATCGCCTCGGAGAAGCCGAAGCCGCGCAGCGCGTCCGGGTGGATGTGCGGCGCGCCCTCGAGCGAGCCTGAGCCGACGCAGTAGCGGACGATGTCGTCGACCTGCTCGGGCGTGTAGCCGAGCCGCTCGAGCGCCGGCGGGACCGACGCGTTGACGATCTTGAAGTAGCCGCCGCCGGCGAGCTTCTTGAACTTCACGAGCGCGAAGTCCGGCTCGATGCCGGTTGTGTCGCAGTCCATCACCAGGCCGATCGTGCCGGTCGGCGCGATCAGGGTGACCTGCGCGTTGCGGAAGCCGTGCGTCTCGCCGAGGGCGAGCGCCCGGTCGGCCTCGTAGCGGGCCACCTCGAGCAGCTCGGGCTCGCAGGTCGCCGCGTCGATGCCCGCGGGCGTGACGGTCAGCTGCTCGTACTCGGCCGCCTCGGCCGCGTACGCCGCGCGACGGTGGTTGCGCACCACCCGCAGCATGTGCTCCTTGTTGCGCTCATAGCCCTGGAACGGGCCCAGCTCGGCGGCCAGCTCCGCGCTCGTGGCGAGCGCCGTGAAGTGCATGATCGCCGACACCGCGCCGCAGAAGGCGTACGCCTCCGGCGAGTCGTAGGCGACACCGCGGCGCATCGAGAGCGCGCCGAGGTTGGCGTAGCCGAGGCCGAGCGTGCGGTACACGTAGGAGCGCTCGGCGATCTCGCGGCTCGGGAACTGCGCCATCAGGACGGAGATCTCGAGCACGATCGTCCACAGCCGCGACGCGTGCCGGAACAGCTCGTGGTCGAAGACGCCGTCCGTGTCGAACGTCATCAGGTTCAAGGAGGCCAGGTTGCAGGCCGTGTCGTCGAGGAAGACGTACTCCGCGCACGGGTTCGAGGCCATGATCTGGCCGTCGGCCGGGCAGGTGTGCCACTCGTTCGTCGTGTCATGGAACTGGATGCCGGGGTCGGCGCACAGCCACGCGGCCTCGCAGATCTGATCCCACAGGTCACGTGCGCGCAGCACCTTGCAGGGCTCCGGGGCGCGGCCCTGGGCGGACGCGCGCTCGAGCTCGGTGCGCTCGTAGAGCGGCCAGTCGCGGTCCTCCTCGACGGCCTCCATGAACGTGTTCGTGACGCGCACCGAGTTGTTCGAGTTCTGGCCCGACACCGTCAGATACGCCTCGCCCTGCCAGTCGGTGTCGTACTCGTCGATCGCAAGCTCCTTGACGCCCTGCTTCGCGAGGTCGATCGTGCGCTGGATCGAGGCGTCCGGCACGCCGGCGGCGCGGGCGCCGCGGACGGCCTGTGCGAGCGCCGGGTTGTCGCGCGCCACGAAGCGCTCGTCGCCCTCGCCCTCCTGCGTCGCCGCGAGCACGGCGTTGAGGTGCCGGTTGAGCATCTTCGAGCCGGCCACCAGCGCAGCCACCTTCGTCTCCTCGACGACCTTCCAGCGCACGTACTGCTCGATGTCGGGGTGGTCGAGGTCGAGCGTGACCATCTTCGCCGCGCGGCGCGTCGTGCCGCCCGACTTGATCGCACCCGCGGCGCGGTCGCCGATCTTGAGGAAGCTCATCAGGCCCGACGAGCGGCCGCCGCCCGACAGGCGCTCGTCGGAGCCGCGGATGGCGGAGAAGTTCGAGCCGGTGCCCGAGCCGTACTTGAAGACGCGCGCCTCGCGGACCCACAGGTCCATGATGCCGCCCTCGTTGACGAGGTCGTCGCCGACGGACTGGATGAAGCAGGCGTGCGGCGCGGGCCGCTCATAGGCGCTCGTCGAGCGCTTCAGCTCGCCCGTCTCGTGGTCGCAGTACCAGTGTCCCTGGGCCGGACCGGCGATGCCGTACGCCCAGTGCAGGCCCGTGTTGAACCACTGCGGCGAGTTCGGGGCCGCGACCTGCAACGCGAGCATCGCCTGCAGCTCGTCCTTGAAGGAGCGCGCGCCCTCCTCGTCGAAGTAACCGTGGGTGAAGCCCCAGTAGGCCCAGCAGCCCGCGAGCCGGCCGAACACCTGGCGGGCGTCCGTCTCGCCGTGGAAGCGCTCGCCCTCGGGCAGCGCGGCCAGCGCCTCCTCGTCGGGCTCGTGGCGCTGCAGCCACTCGGGCACGCCCGCCTCGGCGACGGGGCGCAGGACGGCGGCGACGCCGGCCTTGCGGCAGTACTTCTGGGCGAGGATGTCGACGGCGACCTGGCTCCACGCCTCCGGCGCCATCACCGTCGCCTCGAAGGCAACCGAGCCGTCGGGATTGACGATGCGGGACGTCCGCTCGACGAACGCGATCCCGGCGTACGGGTCGCCGCCCTCCGTGGTGTACCGCCGCTCGATCTCCATCCTGCGCTCCTTCTGGTCCACCCCATCGGTGGCTGTCCGAATCCTAGGTCCCGCGCACTCGACGGGGACGTCAAAGGTAGCGTCCGCATCGGACGGCACCGACTTGACGACGCGGATCGCGCCGCCGAGCCGGTTCGCAGGCTGCCGGCACGGGCTGGTACGGTGCCGCGCATGGGCCGCATCCGCCTCGGCTTCCGCTTCGCCGGCGCGAGCTGGCGGATCGTGCGCGGCGAGCCGAGCCTCGTCGCCTTCCCGCTTCTCAGCGCCGCCTTCGCGATCGCCTACACCCTGCTCGTGGTGCTGCCGATCGGGATCGGCGGCTTCCTCGCCGTCGGCGACGCCAGCTGGCTCGGCTGGGTGCTGCTCGCGATCCTGCTCCTCGGCGCCTCGATCGGCGCGACGTTCTTCGGCGTCGCCGCGGCGCACAACGCGTCCGAGGCGATGGACGGCCGCGACCCGACCCTCGGCGGCGGCCTGCGCGTCGCGCGCTCGCGACTCGGCGTGATCGTCCAGTGGGGCCTCGTCAGCGCCACCGTCGGCCTCGTCCTGCAGATCCTCGCGGACAAGCTGGGAGGCGTCGGTGGCGCGCTCGTGCAGGGCCTCGGCGGTCTCGCGTGGGGCATCGCCAGCTTCTTCGCCCTGCCGATCCTCGCGCTCGAGGGTCTCGGCCCGTTCGACGTGCTGAAGCGCTCCGCGGGCGTCGTGCGCGAGCGCTGGGGCGAATCCCTGGCCGGTGGCGCGGCGATCGGCGTCGTGTCCCTGCTCGGCGTCCTCGCGGCGCTGGCCCTCGCCGTCCCGGGCGCGATCCTGTGGGCGAACGGCACGTCCGCCGTGGGCATCCCGCTGGTGGTCGTCGGGATCGGCCTGCTGCTCGTGACGCTCGTGGTCAGCCAGATCGTCAACGCGGTCTTCCGCGTGGTCGTGTACCGCTACGCCACGACGGGGGCGGTCGCGCCCGGCTTCGACGCGGCCGAACTCGAGCAGGTCTTCCACCCGCGCCGCGCGGGCCGCATCTAGCCCCGGTCGAGCAGCGCCAGCACCTCGGCCGCGCAGTGCGCGACCAGTGCGGCCTCTGCCCCGGGCGTGGCGTCCGCGACGTGCGGGGTGAGCACCACGTTCGCCAGGGCACGCAGGGCCTCCGGCACGTGCGGCTCGTCGGCGAAGACGTCGAGGCCGGCGCCGCCGAGTCGCCCCGCGGCGAGGGCCGCGATCAGCGCCTCCTGGTCGACGACGCCGCCGCGCGCCGTGTTGACGAGCACGGCATCGGCGCGCAGGAGCCCGATCCGGCGCGCGTCGATCAGCCCGCGTGTCTCGTCGGTCAGCGGGCAGTGCAGGCTGACGATGTCGGCCCAGCCGAGCAGCTCGTCGAGGTCGAGGTGGCGGATCCCGAGCCCCGCCTCCAGGGCCGGGTCGAGACGGCGCGGCGTGGCGTAGGCGAGCTCGGCGTCGAAGCCGCGCGCGCGGCGCGCGAAGGCGCGCCCGATCGCGCCGAGCCCGACGATCCCGATCCGCGCGCCGTGCACGTCCGCGCTCGGCAGCGGCAGGTAGCCGTCCGCCTCCCACGCTCCGGCGCGCACGAGCCGGTCGTTCTCCGCGATCCGGTGGCGGACCGCGAGGACCAGCCCGATGGCGTGGTCGGCGACGGCCTCCGCGTTGGCGCCGACCGGCCAGACGAAGCGGATGCCGCGCGCCGCGAGCAGGTCGCGGTCGATCCCGTCCACGCCGACGCCGAAGTTGACCACGCAGCGCAGCGCCGGCATCCGCTCGAGCAGCGCCGCGTCGACCGTCTCCCCGAACGTCCAGATGCACCAGGCGCGGGCGAGCGACTCGGCGTCGGAGCGCGCGAGCACGGGCCCGTCGGTGAAGCGCACGTCGCAGCGCTCGGCGACGCGGTCGAAGAGCCCACCGGAAAGCCGGTAGCGGGCGAGCAGGAGCGGTCGCTCAGCCGCCATCGCACGTGACCGGCCCTGCGATCGGCATGCGGGCCAGCGTACCGCAGGCCGCTAGGCTGCGCCCGTGGACCTCGGCTGGCGACAGTGGCTGCCACCGCGCCTCGCGGACGTGCTGGACGCGCTTGGCGCCTCCGACGCGCGCCGCCGACGCGCCTTCGACGCGCTGTCCGGACCGCAGGATCCGGCCGACCTCGCCGCCTGGGAGCGCTTCCGCCTGGTCGCCCCCTCCCGCCTCGACGTGCCCGCGCTGCCGAGCGACCTCGACGCCGAGGAGGCCGTCGCGCTGCTCGAGGGGCTCGGCCTCGCCGCCGGCGACCCACCGCGCCCCGTCGCCCACCCCGACCCCGTCGAGACGGTGCTGACGCTCGACCACGACGATGTGCGCGAGCTCGAGCGAGTCCGAGCCGCCGTCGATCCGGGCGAGACGGCGACGCCGGTCGCGGATCTGCCGAGCCTCGACGCCCGCTTCGGCGGCGCCAAGGTCGGCCGCAACGACCCCTGCCCCTGCGGCTCCGGCGTCAAGTTCAAGCGCTGCCACGGGGCCTGACGGCTCCGAGGCCGCCGGCGTGGCGCCCCGGAGCCGTCGGCATCGTCAGAGGATGCGCTTGCCGAACGCGAGCCGGTCGGCGTAGTAGCCGGTGTCCCAGCGGGCCAGCGCGACGCCCTGCCCGGAGGAGTGGATGAAGAGCTGCGGCGAGATCGCCATGCTCATGTGGTTGATGCCCCCGTGGGCTGCGGCCAGCCCGCCCGGGCCGAACAGGAGGATGTCCGCGGGCGCGATCGCCTCACGGGGCAGCCGCTGATTGCGCTTGGCCGTCCGGGCCATGTCGAAGGTGGTGCGCCCGCCGAAGTTCTTCGCGGCGTGCTTCGGCGACGTGGGATCGAGCGCCAGGACGCGCCACGCAAAACCGGAGCAGTCGAAGCCGCCGGCCGTGTTCGCCCCGAACAGGATCTGCGGCTGCTCGGAGGTGCCACCCCACACGTACGGCATACCGATGAAGTCGAACGCACGCTGGATCGCGTCGTGCTGCGGACCCGTCGTCTGCGGGACCTGGGCGAGCAGCTCGACCGTGTCGATTGCGGCCTGCTTCTCCCAGCCGCCCCACTGCACCACGACCGCGGCGGACCAGATGGCGTCGCCGCGCGAGGCCTGCTCGTACCACGCGTGCTCCTTGGCGTCCTCGGACTGGTCGAGATTCGTGCGCAGCCGCATCAGCCGGGCGACGATCTCGGTGCCGAGCCCGGGCCGTACCACGTAGCCCGCATTCGCCACCAGCTCCTCGGCGCGCGCGGCGGTCGCCTGCATCCCGGCCGCCTTCACGAAGGCGGCGTTGACGTCGCCCATCGTCACGGGCTGGCCGGCGGGGATCTGGCGGGTCCGCTTGGCGGTCTTCGGCAGCACCGCCTTCACGAAGGCCTGCAGAGCCGGGCCGTCGAGCGGATCGTCGGGGCGCAGCGTCTCGGCGGTCTCACCGGGCATCTTCCCGGACGCGAGCAGCACGGAGACCGCGCTCCGATGCAGGTTGCGCCCCTCGAAGGGCAGCGTGGCGACGGCACGGGCCGGCTTGCGCTTCTTCTTCTTGCGCTTCGCGTCCGCCACCCCCGTGAAGGCGATGAGCGCCACGAGGACCAGGGCGGTGATGCGGGTGATGCGGTTCGAAGTCATCTCTCCACTCGACGGTTAGGAGTCTCAGTATCTGACTGAGGGCAGAACCCTCTGGCAGGGTCGAGACTGTACGGGCACCCCCACTCTAGCTGCAAACTCCAGGCGGTTGCGTTTTCGTAAATCCCTCAACCGAAGCCTAAGGGTGTCCCCCATTTTTGGTTCTAATAAACGCTTTGCTCCGCCAAACCACCACGTAACAGATCCGTCACGGCCGAGGCGATCCTAGGCAAAAAGTCTCAAGTCATGCCGCAGATATCTGAGCCTGAACCTTAATGAATAGTCTTAGTCCGAACTTGAGACTATCGCGGGACGTGGCTCAGGCAGCGGCGTCGAGCAGCTCGCGCAGGAGCGACGGGTCGTCGAGCAGCGCACGTCCGACCACGGCCCCGGCGCAGCCGAGCGCCCGCACGGCCCGTACATCCCCCGCCGTGGTCACCCCGCCGGCCGCGATCACGCCGCTGCCGCCGTCCACCGCCTCCAGCACCGCGGCCAGCAACTCGAGGTCGGGGCCGGCGAGGGTCCCGTCGCGGTCGATGCCCGTGACGAGGAGGTGGCCGACGCCGAAGTCCGCGAGATCTCGCGCAGCCCGTTCCACGGGGATCCCGGCGTCCTCAACCCAGCCGCTGATGCGTACCGATCGTTCGCGGCTGTCGATCGCGACGCTGATCCTGCTGCCGTGGCGCTGAAGCAGCGCGGCCAGGAGATCGCGGTCCCGGAACGCCATGGTGCCGATCAGGACGCGGTCCACGCCGTCGGCTATGAGCCGGTCCACGGCCTCGGCGCTGCGCAGGCCGCCTCCGACCTGCAGGAGCGCTCCCGCCGGCTTGTCGGCGGCGATGCGGGCGACCAGTGCCCGGTTGGGGTCGTCGGGCGTCCCGGTGCGGGCCGCGTCGAGGTCGATGACGTGCAGGGCGCGCGATCCGGCCCGCCAGACGGCGGCGGCGCGCTCCAGGGCGTCGTCCTGCTCGCTGGTGAGCAGCTGGTCGAACTGCCCGTGCAGGAGGCGCACGGCGCGTCCGTCCACGAGGTCGATGGCCGGGTACAGGAGGAAGTCTTCGCGCGCTGTCGTCATTGTGTTAGCATGCTAACACGATGAAACAGTCTCCGGAGCCCACCTGGCGCACCCCGGCCGTCGAGCAACTGGCCGACGCCCTCGCCGCGATCGACGATCGCGAGGAGATGCTCGCATTCCTGCGCGACGTCTGCTCGTTCACCGAGCTCGGTGCCCTCGCCCAGCGCCTCGAGGTCGCGCGCCTCGTCGACAGCGGCCTGCCCTACGCCGAGGTCGCCAAGCGACTGGGCGCGTCCACCGCAACCGTCACGCGCGTCGCGCAGTGGCTCCGCCACGGCGAGGGCGGGTATCGGCTTGTGCTCGACCGGCTCGGAGGCCCCGCGTGAGCGCGCTCAGGATCGCCGTGCCGTCGAAGGGCCGTCTGGCCGAGCCGACGCGACGCCTCCTGGGCGATGCCGGAATTCCTATCCCCGCCGACGACCGCCGACTGATCGTGCCTGTCGAGGAGCAGGGCGTGGAGCTCCTCTACGCGCGGACGGACGACATCCCCACCCTCCTGCGCGACGGCGCCGCCGACGTCGGGGTCGTCGGGGCCAACCAGCTCGCCGAGCACGGCGACGCCGGCCTCGGCACGCTCGTGCCGCTCGGCTTCGGCGCCTGCCGGCTCGCGCTCGCCGCTCCCGCCGACTCGGGTACCGCCGCGCTCGGCGACCTGTCCGGGCGTCGCATCGCCACCTCGCACCCCGCGGTGCTCGGCGCATTCCTCGCCGAGCGCGGGGTCGCCGCGGACCTGACGACGCTGTCGGGCTCGATCGAGCTCGCGCCGACGATCGGCGCCGCCGACGCGATCTGCGATCTCGTCTCGACGGGCGAGACCCTGCGCCAGAACGGGCTCCGCATCATCGACACCGTGCTGCGCTCCGAGGCCGTGCTGATCGCCGCCGACCGCGTCGCAGACGACGAGCGGGTGGCGGTCCTGCGGACGGCGGTCGAGTCGGTCCTCGCCGCGCGGCCCAAGCGCTACCTGATGCTGAACGCGCCCGACGGTTCGCTCGACCGCATCCTCGCGCTCCTGCCCGGCCTCGACGCGCCCACGGTGCTGCCGCTGGCCCGCGAGGACATGCACGCGGTCCACGCCGTCGTCGATGCCGCGGACCTGCCACGCTTGCTGCATCCTCTCAAGGAGGCAGGCGCGAGCGGCCTCCTCGTCGTCCCCATCGAGCATCTGATCCCGTGAGCGACCTCGACATCCCCTGGATCCGGCCCGAGCTGGTCAAGCCGTCGCCGTACCGCTGGCAGGAGGGCGTGCCCGACGGCGACGTCGCGCGCTTCGACCTCAACACGCTGCCGCGCAACCCCTCGTGGTGGCCCGGTATCGCCCGCACGATCGCCGGGCTGTCGGTCTCGTCCTACCCCGAGGCCGACTACAACGACCTCAAGGCCGCGATCGCGGGCTACGTCGGCCTGACGCCCGACCACATCGTGCCGACCGCGGGTGGCGACGAGGCGATCCTGCTGACAGCGTGGATCGCCCTCGGACGCGGCGATCGCTGCGTCGTCCCCCGCCCCACCTACCAGCTGCACGCCACCAGCGCCCGCATGGCCGGAGCCGAGGTGGACCTCGTCGACCCGCTGCCCGGACCCGACCTGCGCCTCGACCTCGACGAGGTTGAGCGGCGCGCCGAGGGCGCGCGCCTCGTCTGGCTGTGCACCCCGAACAACCCGACCGGTGAGGAGATCCCGGCGGAGCGGATCCGCGCGATCGCGGCCCGCTGCCCCGGCCTCGTCGCCGTCGACCAGGCGTACCTCGAGTTCGGCGATGCTGCGGACCACGTGGCCCTGCTCAACGAGTGCCCGAACCTCGTGATCGTGCGCACGTTCTCGAAGGGCTGGGGCCTCGGCGCGCTGCGCGCTGGCTACGCGATCGCCAACCCGCCGATCGCGGGATCGCTCGACGCCCTGCGCCCGCCCGGCTCCCTCTCCACGGGCTCCGCGCTCGGCGCCGAGCTGGCGCTGCGCCATGTCGACGTCATGCGCCGCGACGCCGCGGCCTACCGCACCGAGCGCGAGCGTCTCGCGGCCGGTTTCTGCGAGCTCGGGCTCGAGGTGGTCGGCGAGGCCGGCAACTTCGTCCTCGCGCGCACGCCGTGGCAGGGCGACGAGGCGTTCGCGCAGCTCGCCGGCCGCGGGCTCGTGGTGCGCACGTTCGGCCACGAGCCCCTCCTCGCCGACTGCATCCGTGCCTGCGTCTCGGTCCCGGCCGACAACGACAGGCTGCTGGCCGGGCTCGCCGAGATGCTCGGCCGTCCCGCCCCCGCGCCGCACGACCCGGCCGTCGGCGCCGCCACCTTCGGCCGCGGCGCGCTGATCGAGCGCACCACGAAGGAGACGGCGATCCGCCTGCAGGCGACGATCGACGGAAGCGGCCGCGCGCAGGTGGCGACGGGGGTCGGATTCCTCGACCACATGCTGACCGCGCTGGGCCACCACTCCCTGATGGACCTCGACCTCGACTGCACAGGCGACACGCACATCGACCCGCACCACACGGTCGAGGACTGCGGCATCGTGCTCGGGCAGGCGATCGACGCGGCGCTCGGCGACCGCACCGGCATCCAGCGCTTCGGCGACGCCTCCGCCCCGCTCGACGAGGCCCTCGGCCGCGCCGTCGTCGACTTCTCGGGGCGCGGCTCCAGCACCATCCGGATCACCTTCACGGAGGACCACATCGGCGAGCTGCCGACCAGCCTGATCCCGCACCTGATCGACTGCATCGCGGTCAACGCCCGCGCCACCATCCACGTGGAGGCGTCCGGCGAGGATGACCACCACGTGGTCGAGGCGGCCTTCAAGGCGCTGGCCCGCGCGCTGCGCGAGGCCTGGTCGATCGATCCGCGCCGCGCCGGCGCGATCGCCTCGACCAAGGGCTCCCTCTAGTGCCGCAGGTCGTGATCGTCGACTACGGGGGCGGCAACGTGCGCTCGCTGACCGCCGCGCTCGAGCGCTGCGGCGCCGACGTCGAGGTGTCGGCGAACCCGGCGAGGGTCGCGACTGCCGAGCGGCTGATGGTGGCCGGTCAGGGCGCGGCCGGCGCCGCGATGGCCGCCCTCGCCGGAGCCGGGCTCGCGGACGCCGTGCGCGCCGCAGCGAACCGCGGCACCCCGCTCCTCGGCGTCTGCGTGGGCCTGCAGCTCCTCTTCGAGCGCTCCGAGGAGGACGACTGCGCCTGCCTCGGCCTGATCCCCGGCGCGGTGCGGCGACTGGAGGGAGTCGAGCGGCTGCCCCACCTCGGCTGGAACGACGTGCTTCCCGTCGCGGAGCACCCGCTCGCGCGCGAGCTGCCGGCCGTCTGCTACTTCGCCCACTCCTACGCCGTGCCCGCCGAGACGCCGGCCGCGATCGCCACGACCGAGGTCGACGGGACCGGCTTCGCGTCGGTCGTCGCGCACGGCAGCGTCGCCGGGGCGCAGTTCCACCCGGAGCGCTCGTCGGAGGCCGGCCGGCAGCTCCTGATCCGCTTCCTCACGTGGGAGCCGGCCTGATGCTGCGCCGCCGCATCATCCCCTGCCTCGACGTGTCCGGCGGGCGCGTGGTCAAGGGCGTCGAGTTCGTCAACCTGCGCGACTGCGGCGAGCCCGTCGATGCCGCCCTGCGCTACGCCGAGCAGGGCGCCGACGAGATCTGCTGGCTCAACATCACCGCCGGCGACGAGGCCTGGCACAAGCTGCTCGCGCAGGTCGCCGACGCCGGCACCCGCATCGACGTGCCGCTCACGGTGGGTGGTGGCGTCTCCGACGAGCCGCACGTGCGCGACCTGCTCGGCGCCGGTGCCGACAAGGTGTCGATCAACTCGGCGGCCCTCGACCGCCCCGAACTCGTGGCCGAGTGCGCCGAGCGCCACGGCTCGCAGTGCATCGTGGTCGCGATCGACGCCCGCAAGGGGCCCGACGGCACCTGGGAGGCCGTCGCCTCCGGCGGCCGCCGCCCCACCGGGCGCGACGCCGTCGCGTGGGCCATCGAGGCCGTGGAGCGCGGGGCCGGCGAGCTGCTCGTGACCTCGATGGATCAGGACGGCACCCAGGCGGGATATGCGATCGACCTGTACACGCGTCTCCTCGACGCCGTCGACGTCCCGATCATCGCCTCGGGCGGCGCCAGCGGCCCCGGGGACATCGCCGACGTCCTCGAGGCGGGCGTCTCCGCCGCCCTGGCTGCGAGCATCTTCCACGACGCGATCTCGACCGTGGAGGAGGTGAAGGACGCATGCCGAGCTCGGAACCTGCCGATGCGCTGACCCTCGCCGGCGAACCCGTCTTCGACGACGCCGGGCTGATCCCCGCGATCTGCCAGGACGCCGTCGACGGCACCGTGCTGATGATGGCGTGGATGAACGCCGACGCCCTCGCGCAGACCCTCGCGACGCGCCGGGCCACCTTCTGGTCGCGCTCGCGGCGCGAGCTCTGGGTGAAGGGCGCCACCAGCGGCAACGTGCTGCGGGTCGGGTCGATCCGCCTCGACTGCGACGCGGACGCGCTGCTCCTGACGGTCTCGCCCGCCGGCCCCGCCTGCCACACGGGCACGCGCTCCTGCTGGGGCGACGATGCGGGCCCCCTGCTCTCCCGCCTCGCGCGCACGATCGAAGAGCGCCGCGGAGGCGACCCCGCGACGTCGTACGTGGCGCGCCTGCTCGCCGCCGACCGCGAGCTGGCCGCAGGCAAGGTGGCCGAGGAGGCCGCCGAGGTGCTCGAGGCCGCCCCCGGCTCGGACCACCAGGCCGAGGAGGCCGCGGACGTCCTCTTCCACCTGCTCGTGCTACTCGCGCGCGACGGCACCGACCCGCTGCGCGTCCTCGACGTGCTGGCCGAGCGCGAGGGCCTGCCGCCGCGCTGGCTGCGGGGCTAGCCGTGGCGGAGCACGTCGACGAGTACGCCCCGATCGCCGACATCTACGACGCGTGGTGCCTCGAGGTCGTCGAGGACATCCCCCACTACGTCGGGATGGCGCAGGGCGCTGAGGCGCCGATCGTCGAGCTCGCCGCCGGCACGGGCCGGATCGCGATCCCGCTCGCCGAGGCCGGCTACGACGTGATCGCCGTCGACCCCTCTGACGCCATGCGCGAGCACCTGCGCACCAACGCGGAGCGGGCCGGCGTCGGTGCGCGAATCGACATCCGCGCGGGCGACCTGCTCGACCCCGGCATCGAGGGCACGTACGACCGCGTTCTGATCCCCTTCCGGAGCCTCCTGCACCTGCGCGACGACCATGAGCGTCTCGCAGCCCTCGCGGCGGCCCGGGCGCTGCTCGCGGAGGGCGGCTACCTCGCCTTCGACGTCTTCGCGCCCACCCCGGAGGACATCGACGCCACCCAGGGCCGCTGGCACCACCGGGACTCCGGCGCCAAGGAGCGGGCCGACTGGCACCGCGACGACGGCACGACGCGGATCGAGGTCGAGATGCGCGGTCGCACGACCACCCTCGTGCTCCATCCCGCGCCCGCTGACCATTGGCTGGGCCTCGTCGAGGACGCCGGCTTCGACGTCATCACCGCGTGGGGCGACTTCGCCGGCGGGGCCGTCCGCGGCGACGGCACCGGCGACCTCGTCGTGATCGCGCAGCGTACCGGTCGCACAGAAACAAACGCAGCGGCTACCCCGTGACCGGCGCGGGGACCGGCGCCGGGGCCGGG
>JAURLF010000172.1 GCA_030831375.1 Gaiellales bacterium
CCGTGCCGGCCTTCGCCCGCGAGGGCTATCGCTGGCGCGACATCGACCCTCGTGATGCCGCCGAGATCCTCCGGTCCCGCAGCTCCCACGTGCTCGCACGCCGCTACTGGCGCACCGGTCTCGGCGAGATCGCCCGAAGCGCCTCACGACGGGCGTTCGTCCACGCGCTGCAGCGACTCGTCCCCGACGTGCGTCCGGACGACCTGCGCCGCGCCGGCGCCGGCGTGCGTGCCCAAGCCATCGATGCCGCGGGCAACCTGCTCGACGACTTCGCCTTCTCCGAGACCCCGCGCGCCGTGCACGTCGTGAACGCACCGTCACCGGCGGCGACCGCGTCGCTCGCCATCGGGCGGACGATCGGCGCCCGGGTCGTCGAACGGCTCGACTGCTGAGCAGACCGCTCAGGCCCGCGCGGGCTCGACCGATGCGAGCACCGATCGGTAAAGGGTGCGCCAGCCCTCGGCCGTGATCCCGAGTTCGGCGAGCCGCGTGTCGGCCTCCCGCCGAAGCCCGCGAGCCGAGAGCGCGCCCATTGCGGTCGCTGCCTCGGCCTCGGCGAGACGCACCACGGCCTGACCGACCGCATCCTCGGTCGCGTCGAGCTCCTGCCGGGCCGCAGAGAACGCTGCGATCATTTCAGAAGCGTCGCCTCGGACGGCGTGGGCCAACCCCGCCACCACATAGCTCGTGGCGAGGTCGACGTAGGTACTGCGTGCCGATTCGTGCACGCGGTCCGTGAGCGCCAGCGCCTCGGAGGGCCGACCCTCTGCCAACCGGGCAAAGGCCGTCGCCGACGCGAGCGACGCCAGCTGCGCCGCACCATCGGCCGATGCACGCACCTCCAACAGGTCCGCCGCGGCCCTGGCCTCACCCCGCTGGAGCAGCGCCACCGCCTGCGCGATCGTCCGATCGGTCGAACCGATGATCTCCTCGGGGATGCCGGCTCCCTGCAGCGCCGAGCCGTAAGCGCCGGCACGTTCTGGATCGCCGATCGCGTTCGACGCCGCGAGCCCGACCGTCGCCAGGATCGCGACGGCGTCCGGTCGTCCCTCTCGACGGGGCGCAGCGATCGCTGCGTCGATGCTCTCGAAGCCACCGACGACGTCACCCGACATCAGCCGCGCCCGCCCGATGGTCGCCTCGGCGCGTGCCTGCCCGACGGCATCCCCGATGCGGGCGAACAGCTCGGCCGCCTCCTCCGCCCGTTCGATCGACGGCACCGTGCGACCGGTCCACAGTCGGACGAGCGCCGTTACGAGCGCCATCATCGACTCGCCGAATCGGTCCCCGCGCCCCGTCGCGTCGACAAGCGTCGTCTCTGCCAAGCGCTCGGCATCCTCGAACCGGCCCTGCTGAAAGCGAGTGAACGCCAGGAGCGCGTTGGACCAGCCGATGCCCGCCACGTCCCCGAGTCCCTCGAAACTCGACGCCGCGGCGGCGATCCGCTCCTCGACCTCGGTGGTCCGGTCCGCAAGGTAGGCGACCCACGCCAGGCTCTGCAGTGCCCAGGCCTCGCCACGACGGTCGTCGAGTTCGCGGAAGATCGCAAGCGCCTCGCGCGTGTGTTCCTCGGCGTCGGCGTAGTTACGCTCGAACATCCGGACTGTGCCGAGTCGCCGCAACGCCTCCGCCTCTCCACGGCGATCGCCGGCGGCACGAAAACGGACCATCGCATCGCCCAGGGCCGCCGTCGCCGACTCCACGTCACCGCCCCGCTGTTGGAGATCCCCTTCCACGAGCAGCACCCGCGAGTGTCCCCGCTCGTCGGAGAGCGCGTCGGCGACACGTCGCGCCTCCTCCACGTCGGCCCGCGCGCCGGTGAGCTCGAACAGGCCGACCCGCGCCTCGGCCCGACCGAGGAGGAAGTCGAGCCGTCGGTCGGACGGAACTTCTCCGATCAGGTCCAGTGCCTGCGTGCACAGCCGGGCGGCGAGCACATAGGACTCGGTACGACGCGCCCGTCGTGCGGCCTCGAACAACCAGGACAGGGCCCGGTCCCGGAGATCACGGGCGTCGACTCCTCCGAGCGCGACGTCAGACGCGAGCGCGGCCGCCTGTGCGAAGTGGAACGCGGTCCGGTCGACCGCCTCGTCGTCGGCGACCGGGCCGGATGCCCGGTCCGCCATCCAACGGGCGAGCACAGCGTGCCGGCTCGAGCGGTCCGCCTTCGTCAGGGTCCCGTACGCGACCTCGCGGATCACGTCGGAGCGAAAGGACCAACGCGGCCCCGCCTGCTCCATCAGCTCGCGATCGACGAGATCGTCGAGGGCTGCCGCCCAACCCTCGGCGCCGGCGGCTGCGCACAGCACCTCGAGCTCGGCGACGAGCCCGCTGCTCCCGATCACCGATGCGTGGTCGAGCACGGTCCGCAGCTCGGGCGGAAGCCCGTCGAGCCGCGCGGCGATCAGCCCCCGCAGCGTTTCCGGAAGGTCGGCCTCACCACCCTCGCCGATGATCTCGACCGGGCGCGCGTCCGGCAACGCCTGCCGGTCGACGAGCGCCACGAGCTCCTCGAGGAACAACGGATTCCCACCACTGCGGGCGAGCAGCACCGCCCGGGTGGCGTCGTCGAGTGCGCCGCCGAGCAGCGTGTCGAGCAGCACCTCCGTCGCCGCAGCGTCGAGCGGGTCGAGGTTGAGGATCAGATGGTTGTGTCGCCCGGTCCGCGGCGCCCAGCGTTCATCGATGAGGTGGCGGGCCGATGCCATGACCACCACCGGGCTGCGGCCGAGGCCATCGACGAGGTCGTCGACGAGCTCGAACACGACGTCGTCGGCCCAGTGCAGGTCGGCGATCCGCAGAAAGATGGGCGACCGTTCCGAAAGCGCCTCGAGCACACGGATCAACGCCGCCGACGCCTCCGCCCGAGTCCGACCCGGCTCCTGATCCCGACCGGTCGACTCGACGCCCATCAGCCCGAGGAACGCAGCGACCGTCCGTCGCACCACGGCGGCATCGCGGGGCTCGCCCAGCGCGTCGGCGACGACCTCCTCACATGCCGCCCTGGTGCGATCCG
>JAURLF010000173.1 GCA_030831375.1 Gaiellales bacterium
CGGGAGATCGCCTCGAAGTAGAGGCCCTGCGACAGCACGATCCCGAACAGCCCGAACAGCGCGATCGGCAGCAGCATCGTGCGCTCGACGCGCCGGATGTGGAGCAGGAGGAACGGCAGCAGGAGCAGCGCCGCCGCGAAGGCGCGGCCTGCGCCGAGCTCGAGCGGCCCGATGCCGCCGTCCATCGCGATCCGGCTGAAGACGCCGTTGAAGCCCCACAGGCCCGACGCGACGAGGACGCAGAGGTACCCCAGGCGGCGGCTCACGCGCGCATCCTGACGGACGCCGACGCGCCCCGCATCAGCGGTCGACGGGCACGTCGGGCACGGCATCCCGGCGGCCGCGGATGCGGGCCTGCTCCACGACAACGACGCCCCCGACGGTGATGGCGATGCCCAGCGCCTGCGGCGCCCTGAGGGCCTGCGCGAGCAGCGCCCACGCGAAGACGGCGGCGAGCACGGGCTCGGCCATCCCGACCATGCTGGACGCGCCCGCACCGACGATGCTGGTGCCGCCCACCCACGTCACGTAGACGCCGACCGAGCCGACGAGGACGACCACGGCGACGGCGACCCAGACGGGCAGCGAGAAGCCGAAGCGGCCGTCGAAGGTGGTCGTCTCGCCGAGCGCGTCGAAGGGCAGGGTCCAGGGCGGCACGATCACGGCCCACGTGACGACGGCGAAGAGCATGCAGGCGCCGGTGCGGGCGAGCGGCGGCAGGTCCGTCGGCAGGCGCGCCGCGAGAATCACGGACGTCGCGTAGGCCGCCATCGCGACGACCGCGAACAGGAAGCCGGCGAGCGAGATCGCCGACGCGCCCGAGCCGGCCAGGATCGCGAGCGCGACGCCGCCGACGGCGACCGCCATGGCCGCCCACGCGTACAGGGGCAGCGTCTCCCCGAGGCGGACGCGCTCGTAGACCGCGACGAAGATCGGCGCCGTGAAGATGATCACGAGGACCAGCGCGACGTCCGCGTGCGAGATCGCCTGGAAGTACGCCCCCTGTCCCAGCACGAGGCCGATCACCCCGAAGGCGGCGAGCGGCAGGAGGTGGCCGCGGCGGATCCGGCCCAGGTACGGCAGCAGGAAGAACACCAGCACGATCGATGCGCCGTAGATCCGTGTGGCCGACAGCGCCTGCGGGTCGACGCCCGCGTCGATGACGAGCCGCGCGAAGCCGCCGTTCGCCGCAGCGAAGGTCGCTGACGCAGCCACCATCAGGTAGCCGAGCCAGGCGAGGGGGGCGCGATCGGATGCCACGGCGGCCATCGCCGTCACGGTACCGCGGCGGTGGTCGTACGTGCCTATGGGACTACGCTCCCCGGCATGAGCCACGAGAAGACGCTGTTCCTCGAGGACCTGCCGGTCGGCACGGTGCTCACCTCCGCCGCGCGCACGATCTCGGCGCAGGACATCGCGGACTACTGCGAGCTGTCCGGCGATCACAACCCGCTGCACACCGACGACGAGTGGGTGCGCGCCAACACGCCGTTCCGGGAGCGGATCGCGCACGGCCTGCTCGTGCTCGGCGCCTCGTCGGGCACGCCGTGTCCCGAGATGGACGCGCTCCTGATCATCGCCTACCTGTCGGAGTCGCGGGACTTCCGGGCCCCGACCTACCCGGGCGAGTCGATCACCACCACCTGGACGGTGACGGAGAACCGCCCGTCGGAGTCGAAGCCCGACCGCGGCATCGTGCGCATGGCCGTGGAGTGCGCGAAGGGCGACGGCACCGTCGTGCAGGCCGGTGAGGACGTGCTGCTGGTCGCGCGGCGACCGACGTGAGCCGCGCGACGCGAATCGCGTCGCCAGTGGTGCTCGCCCTCGCGCTTACCGCCGCCGCGGGCTGCGGCGACGCGGGGACGCCACGACTCCAGCCCGGCCACGACGGGAACGGCATGGTGCCGATCACGGAGATCAACGGGGCGGTGCCCCCGGAGACCGCGACGTACGCGGCCCGATCGGTGGTGATCCAGGAGTCGCCGACGCAGAGCGGCGAGATCACGTCGATCTCGCGCACGACGCGTCTGCCCGGCACCCGCGCGCCGATCCACATGCACCCGTACGGGGGCACCACCTGCGTCCTCGAGGGCGAGATGACCCTGTACCTCGAAGGAGCGCGGCCCGCTCGGGCCCCGGCCGGCAGCTGCTACTTCATGCCGCCGGGACGCGCGATGACGGGCGTCAATACCGGCGCGGGCACGGCGGTGATGCTGGACATCTTCACGGCGCCACCCGGTGCGCCGACGACCGAGTTCCGCGAGCCCGGCTTCATCGAGGAGTAGGGCGCCCCGGCCAGCGGCCGGGGCGCCCCCGCTCTCGGCCTACGCGATCGCCGGCATGCCCTCGAGGGCCTTGGCCGCCTGATCCAGCTCGGCCTCCGGCAGCTCGATGTCCTCCATCGTGCCCGCGAAGTACGCGTCGTACGCGGCCAGGTCGAAGTTGCCGTGACCGCAGAGGTTGAACAGGATCGTCTTGGAGACGCCCTCCTCCTTCGCCCGCTCGACCTCGGCGATCACCGCGCGGATCGCGTGCGTCGGCTCGGGCGCCGAGATGATGCCCTCGGTGCGCGCGAAGCGGACCGCCTCCGCGAAGCACTCGCGCTGCGGGTAGGCGACGGCCTCGATCAGGCCGAGGTTGAGGAGGTGGGACACGAGCGGCGCGGCGCCGTGGTAGCGCAGGCCGCCCGAGTGGATCGGCGCCGGGATGAACCCGTGGCCGAGGGTGTGCATCGGCAGGAGCGGCGTCAGCTGCGCCGTGTCGCCGAAGTCGTAGCCGTAGTGCCCGCGCGTGAGCGTCGGGCAGGCGGCGGGCTCGGCGGCGACGACGCGGATGTCCTTCCCCGCGATCTTGTCCGCGAGGAACGGGAAGGCGATGCCGGCGAAGTTCGAGCCGCCGCCGACGCAGCCGACGACGACGTCGGGGTATGCGTCGAGCGCCTTCAGCTGCTCCTGGGCCTCCTGCCCGATCACGGTCTGGTGCAGCAGCACGTGATTCAGCACGGAGCCGAGCGCGTACTTCGTGTCGTCGCGCGTGGCGGCGTCCTCGACGGCCTCGGAGATCGCGATGCCGAGGCTGCCGGGGCAGCCCGGATCGGTCTCGAGGATCGCACGGCCCGCGTTGGTGTCGGGCGACGGGCTGGCGACGACCTCGCCGCCCCACGTCTCGATCATCGCGCGGCGGTACGGCTTCGCGTCGTACGAGGCGCGCACCTGGTAGACCTTGATCTCCAGGCCGAACTGGGCGCCCGCGAAGGACAGGGCGGAGCCCCACTGGCCCGCGCCCGTCTCGGTGGCGATCCGGGTGACGCCCTCCTGGGCGTTGTACCAGGCCTGCGGGATCGCGGTGTTCGGCTTGTGCGAGCCGGCGGGCGAGGTGCCCTCGTACTTGTAGAAGATGCGGCAGTCCGTCCCGAGCGCCGCCTCCAGCTTGTCCGCACGGTAGAGCGGCGTCGGACGCCACATCGCGAGGACGTCGCGGACGGGGTCGGGGATCGGGATCATCCGCTCCGCCGAGACCTCCTGGCCGATCAGGGCCATCGGGAACAGCGGCGCGAGGTCATCGGGGCCGAGCGGCTGGCCGGTGCCGGGGTGCAGGGGCGGCGGCGGCATGCTCGGCAGGTCGGCGGCGATGTTGTACCAGTGCCGCGGGACCTGGTCGTCCTTGAGCGAGTACTTGTGGGCCATCAGGCGATCCTCTCCGTGGAATCAGCGGCGGTGTCCGGGGAAGGCTACCCGCGAACGGGCATTCGAGGGCGCTCAGCCGTCGACGTGGACGAGCACGGCCTGACCCTGCCCGACGCCGATGCAGGCCGCCGCGATGCCCGTGCCGCCGCCGCGGCGGGCGAGTTCGCGCGCGAGGTCGGCGACGAGCCGCGGCGCGGACGCGCCCAGCGGGTGTCCGTAGGCGATCGCGCCGCCGTGCACGTTGACCCGCTCGGGGTCGAGGCCGAGCGCGCGGATCGCGATCAGCGGGACGGCGGCGAACGCCTCCTGCAGCTCCCACAGGTCGATGTCGGAGGCGGCGAGGCCGGCCCGGTCGAGCAGCGCGCGCACGGCGGGCACGGGCGCCTCGCCGAAGTCCTGCGGGGCGACGCCGACGGTGGCGCCGAGGCCGATCCGGGCCAGCGGCGACCAGCCGCGTGCCGCGCACGCCGAGGAGGAGGCGATCAGCATCGCCAGCGCGCCATCGGAGATCGGCGAGGCGTTGCCCGCGGTGATGGCGCCGCCATCCGTGAAGGCCGCGGGGAGCTCGGAGAGCGCCTCCAGGCTGGCGCCGGGCCGGATGCCCTCGTCCACGACGACGTCGCCGACGGCCGTGACGCCGTCGGCGTGCAGACCGGCCTCCCAGGCGGCGTGCGCGCGCCTGTGGCTGCGCAGGGCCCACTCGTCCATCTCGGCGCGGGTGATGCCGTGGCGGGCGGCGAGCTGCTCGGTGGCGGCGCCGAGGGACAGCGTCCATTCGGCGGGCATCGCGGGGTTGACCATCCGCCAGCCGACGGCGGTGCCGTGCAGGCGCATGTCGCGCGGCAGCGGCTCGTCGGGGCGCTGCAGCACGAACGGCGCCCGGCTCATGCCCTCGACGCCACCCGCGATCACGACCTCGGCGTCGCCGGCGCGCACCATCCGCGCGCCCTGCACCACGGCCTCGCCGCCCGACCCGCAGAGGCGGTTGAGGGTGACGCCGGGCACGCTCACGGGCAGCCCGGCGAGGAGCAGCGCCATCCGCGCGACGTTGCGGTTGTCCTCGCCGGCCTGGTTCGTATCGCCGTAGAGCACCTCTTCGACGTCGGCCGGGTCGAGCTCGGCATGCCGCGCCATCAGCGCCCGCAGCGGGAGCGCGGCGAGGTCGTCGGTGCGCAGGTGGCTGAGGCCGCCCCGGTTGCGGCCGAACGGGGTGCGCACGCAGTCGACGAGGAGGGCGTCCACGGGCTGGTGAGCCTACCGGGTGCCGGCGCCGCGGTGTCTCACCGAATGGGACCCCGCGCGGCGCGGCTGCGCGGCGGCGCTACCATCGCGGGCATGCACCGCCCCCTCCCCCGCGAGGCCTTCACCGAGCCGGAGACGTACGCGAAGACGCGGCTGCCGGTCGACTTCGCGTGGACCCTGATCCCCGACGCCTACACGTCGGGGGAGTTCCACGCGCTCGAGCGGGATCGCGTCTTCTCGCGTTCGTGGGTGCCGGTCTGCGTGGCGGACGAGATCGCCGAGCCCGGCGACTTCCTCGTCGTCGAGGTCGCGGGCCGCTCGATCATCGTGACGCGCAACATGGACGGCGAGCTGCGCGCCCACCACAACGTCTGCCGCCACCGCGGTGCGCGCCTGTGCGAGGGATCGGGCCACGTCAAGCGCTTCTTCTCCTGCCCGTACCACGCGTGGGCGTACGACCTCAACGGGAAGTGCCTCGGCACGCCGCTCTTCACACCCGAGAGCGAGGTGCCGGTCGATGCGCGCGCGGCCTTCGACATGTCGGACATCAAGGCCTTCGACAAGGCCGACATGGGGCTGCACCCCGTGCGCGCCGAGCAGTGGAACTTCCTCGTCTTCGTCTGCCTCGACCCCGAGGCGCCGCCGCTCGAGCACGAGCTCGGCGACCTCACCGAGCGCCTCGCCGGCTACCGGCTCGGCGAGTACCGCCTGGCGCGCCGCGTCGAGTACGCGATCGAGGCGGACTGGAAGCTGATCGGCGAGAACTTCATGGAGTACTACCACCTGCCGTGGGTGCATCC
>JAURLF010000174.1 GCA_030831375.1 Gaiellales bacterium
CGTGCAGGCCTGGGCCACCAGCGGCAGGTCGTGGGTGACGAGCACGAGGGCGAGGCCGAGCTCGTCGGTGAGACGCATGAGCAGCTCGAGGATCTGCGCCTGCACCATCACGTCGAGCGCCGTCGTCGGCTCGTCGGCCAGGAGCACCTTCGGCTCGCAGGCCAAGGCCATCGCGATCGCGGCGCGCTGTCGCATCCCCCCGGAGAACTCGTGCGGGTAGCGGTCCTGACGAGCCGCCGCGATCCCGACCAGCTCGAGCAGCTCGCCGGTGCGCGTGCGCGCCTCGCGCCCACGGGCGATGCCCGCGCGCTCGATCGGCTCCGTGATCTGGCTGCCGATCGTCTTGACCGGGTCGAACGCGTTCATCGCACCTTGGAAGACCATCGAGACGTCGGTCCAGCGGTGCGGGCGCATCGTCGCGTCGCCGCCGGCGAGGATGTC
This sequence comes from Gaiellales bacterium, assembly GCA_030831375.1. Classification (GTDB taxonomy): domain Bacteria; phylum Actinomycetota; class Thermoleophilia; order Gaiellales; family F1-60-MAGs149; genus F1-60-MAGs149. Next base: position 442 of record JAURLF010000174.1, read on the forward strand.
CTCGCCCGCCAGGCGGACCGATCCCGCCACGCTCGCCGACGGCGGCAGCAGCCCCATCATGGCCAGGATCGTCGTCGTCTTCCCGCAGCCGGACTCGCCGACGAGCCCGAGCCGCTCACCGGGTTCGAGCGCGAACGAGACGCCCTGCACGGCGTGCAGCTCGCGCCCGCCCGGCAGGTCGAACCACACGTGCAGGTCCTCGACGGCGATCGCGCTCATCGCGGGTCCTCACGGTCCGGAAGCGGGCGCAGGCGGAAGTGCCGGCGGACGAGGTGGCTGACCTTGAGGCGCGGATTGAGCGAATCCTCGGCGGCCGTGCCGACCATGTTGAAGGCCATGATCACGAGTGCGACGGCGATCCCGGGCGGGGCGATCGCCCACCACGCGCCGTACGAGATCGCGCCGCGGTCGAAGGCGGTCTCGATCATCTTGCCCCAGCTCGGCAGCGACGGGTCGCCGAGGCCGAGGAAGGAGATGGCCGTCTCGAGGAAGATGGCGAGCGCCACCATCAGCACGGTCTGGGCGAGCAGGAGCGGCGCGATCTGCGGGATCACGTGGCGCAGGATGATCCGCGCGTGCGAGGCGCCGAGGGCCTGAGCGCGCTTGACGTAGGCCCGCTCGCGCACGACCTTCACCTGCGCCCGGATCAGCCGCGCCATGAACGTCCAGTACACGAGGCCGATGATGATGATCACGTTGCGCAGGCTGCGGCCCCAGATCGACGCGACCACGATCAGGAGCACGAGGTCGGGCAGCACGAGGAAGTAGTCGGTGATCCGCATCAGCAGGTTGTCGATGCGCCCGCCGAAGTACCCGGAAACGATCCCGATCGTGCCGCCCACCAGCATCGCGACCAGAGCGCCGCAGAGGCCCGCGATGAGGGTGATGCGCGCGCCGTAGATGAGCAGCGAGAGGATGTCGATGCCGCCGTCGTCGAGGCCGAGCGGGTGGGCGCCCGAGGGCGTGCCGAACAGCGGGCCGACCTGCTCCTTCTCGCCGTACGGGGCCAGCCACGGCCCGAACACGGCCACCAGCACGAAGGCGATCAGAATCACCGCGCCGACGAGCGCCTGGGGGTGGCCCTTCAGGAACGGCCACAGGCGCAGTCTCCGCCGCGTCTCCCGCGTGGCGGGCACGACGGCCTCTGCGAGCTCCTGCGGGCTCATTCGGTCACCCGCGGGTCGAGCTTGAAGTAGAGGAGGTCGGCGAGGAAGTTCATCACGACGACGGAGACGGTCAAAAGCAGGAAGCCGGCCTGCAGGACCGGGTAGTCGCGGTCGTACACCGACTGGTAGATCTCGAGGCCGATCCCCGGGTAGTTGAACACCGTCTCGATCAGCACCGTGCCGCCGAAGATGAACCCGAGCGAGAGGAAGATCAGGGTGACGATCGGCAGCAGCGAGTTGCGCAGTGCGTGGCGGGTGACGATCTGCCAGTTGCTGAGCCCCTTGGCGCGCGCCGTCATGATGTAGTCCTCGCCGAGCGCCTCCAGCATCGACGAGCGCACGATCAGCGTGTACTCGCCGAACAGGACCAGCCCGATCGTGGCTGCTGGCAGGATCATGTGCCGCAGCCGGTCGACCAGCTCAGGCCACCAGCCCGGGTTCGAGTAGGCGAGGTACGGATCGCCGATGTCGCTCGTCGGCAGGCCGAGCGGCGTGGCCACGTACAGGATCAGCATCAGCGCGAGCCATTGCGTGGGAAGGCTGTAGAACAGGAGCCCCGTCCAGACGGAGCCCCTGTCGACCAGCGTCCCCCGTCGCCACGCCGCGACGACGCCGGTGATCAGCCCCAGGGCGATCGAGATCACGGTGCCGAGCAGGATCATCGGCACCGTGTTGCGGATCGCCTTCCAGAGGTCGCCGGTGACGGGCTGCTGCGTCACGAACGAGCTGCCGAGGTCTCCGGTCAGGGTCTGGCGCATGTACAGCACGTACTGCTCGGGGATCGACTTGTCGAGACCGAAGTCCGCGCGCATCTGCTCCTTGAATTCGGCGGTGCAGGCCTGGCAGCGCAGGGCGGACGTGCGGTCGCCCGGCGCGAGCCGGAACAGCACGAAGTTGAGGCTGATCGCGACGAGGATCGTGATCAGCGCGAAGAGGGCGCGTCGCCCGACGTACGACCAGCCGGCCCGCATCGGTCTCCTAGCGTGATGCGGGCCGGCTCGTCGTCCCTAGCCCTGCGCCCGTCCGATCTGCTCCCACGGGATCTTCGAGAGCCCGAGCAGGAACGGATCCTTGAGATTCGTCCAGTCCGCCGTGTAGGCGGCGATGTTGAGCGTCTGCGCGATCTGGATGTACGGCTTGTCGTCGTACTGAATCTGCTGCATCTCCCAGACGATCGCGCGGCGCGCCTCCTGGTCGACCGTGGTCGCCTGCTGCTTGTAGAGCTCGTCGTAGGCCGGATTGCAGTAGCCGGTGTCGCTCCAGCCGCCCCACTGGTCGCAGGTGATGACCGAGAGCATGAAGTCCGGGTCGATGTAGCCGACCCAGTCCCACATCATGATGTCGAAGTCCTCGTACTTCCAATCGGGGGCTCCGATCGCCTCGAAGGCGGCGGTGCCGTCCATCTTCTTCTGCGTCACCTTGACGCCGAGTTGCTCCCAATCGGCGGCGATGATCTCGAACATCCGGTCGAGGCCGTCGACGGAGTCGGGCGTGATCACCTCGTACTCCATCTTGCCTCCGTCGGGCGTGCTGCGGATGCCGTCCGAGCCCTTGGCGTAGCCGAGGTCGTCGAGGATCTGGTTGCCGAGGTCGAGGTCGAAGGCCTCCGGCTGGATGTCGGTGTTCAGCCACTGGCCCGAGAGGCTGGTGAACATCGTCGCGGCCGGCTTGCCGTAGCCGTTGAGCACCGTATCGATGATCGCCTCGCGGTTGACGCCGTGGGCGAGCGCCTCGCGCACCTTCGGATCCAGCAGCTCCTTGCGCTTCGGCTTGTCGGGGTTCGAGTTGAAGCCGATGTCGTAGATGAACGTGGAGTCGCCGATCTGCAGCTGGTACTTGGCGTCGTTCTCGTACTTGGAGACGAGCGTCGGCGGCAGCGAGTCGACGGCGTCGAGCTGTCCGCCGTCGAGCGCGGCCAGCATCGCATCCGCGTTCTGGTACACGGTCACCCCGACCGCGTCGACGTTGGCGGGTGTCCCGTAGTAGCCGGGGTTGCGCTCCAGGATCGTGGTGCCCTTCTCCTCGTACTGCTTGATGAAGAAGGTGCCGCCGCCGACCTGCGACCCGCCGGCGACCGGATCCCACTTCTTGAGGCCCTTGCCCTTGTTGCCGACGACCGGCTCGACGACGTGCTTCGGCAGGATGAAGAACTGCTGCAGCTGCGGGAGGACGTTGCCGACCGGCTTCTCGTAGGTGATCACGACGGTGTTCGGGTCCGGGGCCTCGACCTTCTGCGCGTAGGTCAGGAAGGGGGCCAGCATGCTGGCCGGGCCGTCGGCGTACTGGATGATCAGGTTGCCGGTGAAGGCGGCGTCCTCGGCCGTCATCGGGGTGCCGTCCGACCAGGCGCCGCCCTGCTTCAGCGTGAAGGTCCAGACGAGGCCGTCGTCGGACGTCTCCCACGACTCCGCCCAGTCGCCTTCGATCTCGAAGTCCTCGCCGTACTGGACGAGGGTCGGGTAGGTCTCCGTGTAGAGGATGTACGACAGCGCGGAGTAGGACACGAACGGGTTGATCGAGTCGGGGCCCGACGTGGTGCCCATGCGGAAGATCCCGCCCGGCTGCACCGCGGGTGCGGCGTTGTCCCCGCCGCCGGCGCTGCTGCCCCCGCCGCCCTGATCGGGCGTGGTGGACTCGCCGCCGCCGCAGGCGGCGATGGCGGACGCCACGACGATCGCGAGCAAGAGTGTGAGAATGCGCTTCATCGGATCCCCTCCCAGACGATTCCGCGGCTACCCTACAGGATCATGACTGTGCAGTCAGCCTCGTGGCCGCAGGGCCCGTTCGCCGCGGCACACGACTCGGGGATCTGGCTGCGCTGCCAGCTGCACTGCCACACGACCCGCTCGGACGGGACGCCCGAACCGGAGGCGCTCGTGCGCCACTACGCCGACGCCGGCTTCGACGTCGTCGCGATCACCGACCACTGGCTGATCACGGAGGCCGACTCGGGCCGGGACGGCCCTGTCCTGGTTCCGGCCAGCGAGCTGTCCGCCGACCTCGATCGCGCGCCGTTCGAGGCGGAGGTGCTGGCGCTCGGCATCGCGCGACTGCCGAATCCGCGGGTCCCGTTCGCGAGCATCGCGGCGTGCGCGGCGTGGATCGCCGAGCAGGGTGGCGCCGCCGTGCTCGCCCATCCGCGCTGGAGCATGCTCGACGCAGACGACATCCTGCCGGCGGTCGCCCTGCACGGCCTCGAGGTCCTCAACGGCGGCTGCGCGCTCGAGCAGGGCAATGGCCTCTCCGACGCGGTCTGGGATCGGCTCTCCGAGCGCGGGTTCCACCTTGCCGCCGTCGCGACGGACGACTCCCACCGCGCCGGCGATCCGGGCGGATCGGACAGCCTGCTCGCCTGGACGATGGTGCGTGCCGCCGAGCGCAGTGCGGCGGCGGTCGTCGACGCAGTGCGCGGCGGCAGGTCCTACGCCTCGACCGGGCCCGCGATCCATACCCTCGAGCGGGTCGCGGGCGGGCTCGAGGTCGCCTGCTCGCCCGCGCTCGCCGTCGGACTCGTCTCCGGCCCGTGGGACGGCGGGCGCGTGAGCGCGGACCCCGCACGCGCCGCGCATCGCGCCCGGGTGCTCGAGCGCGATGCGGACGGACTGATCGTGCGGGCGCACCTCGACGAGCCGGAATTCTGCGTGTGGGGACGGGTCGAGATCGAGGCCGCCGACGGCGGCCGCGCCTGGACGGGCCCGCTCGCCCTGCCGGGCGTGCGGGCCCCGTACCGGACCGGGGGCTAGCCCTCGGTCCGGTGGATCGAGTTCCAGGGGATCTTCGACACGTAGTTCAGGTACGGGTCGGTGATGCCGCCCCATCCGGCCTGGTAGGCGCGAACGAACTGGCCCTGGGCGATGAAGATGTACGGGCGCTCCTCGTAGAGGATGCGCTGCATCTCCCAGACGATCTCGCGGCGCTTGTCGGGATCCGTCTCGGCGGCCTGCTGCGCGTAGAGCTCGTCGTAGGCAGGGTTGCAGTAGCCCGTGTCCGACCAGTTGCCGAACTGGTCGCACATCACGGTCATCAGCATGAAGTCCGGGTCGATGTAGCCGAGCCAGGACCACATGTGGATGTCGAAGTCGAGGTACTCGCCGTCGGGTGCCATCATCGCGTCCCAGGCCGCCGTGCCGTCCATCGACTCGCCGGCGGTCTCGATGCCGATCTCCCGCCAGGCGGCCTGGATGATCTCGAACTTGCGCTGCTGGCCCGGGATGTCGGTCGGGAGGATCACCGCGTAGCTCATCCGCTCGCCCTCGGGCGTGACCCGGATCCCGTCGGCGCCCTTCGCGTAGCCCGCCTCGTCGAGGATGCGGTTGGCCTCGGCGAGGTCGTAGCTCTCGGGCTGGAGGTCCGGGTTGAGGTAGTCCCCCGCGACTGGGGTCAGGATGCTTGCCGCCGGCCTGCCGTAGCCGAGGAAGACCGTGTCGATGATCGCCTGGCGGTCGACGGCATGGGCCATCGCCTCCTTCACCCGCGGATCGAGCAATTCGCGGTTGTCGGTCTTCTTCGGGTTCGCGTTGAAGCCGATGTTGATCACGTCGGGGACGTCGCCCGGCACGATCTGCACGTCGGGGTCCTGATCGAGCTGGTCGATGAGCGTGTAGGGGGTCTTGTTGAGCGCGTCGAGCTCGCCGGCCCGGAAGGCGCTGACCATGGCGTCGGCGTTCTGGTACACGGTCATCCCGATCGCGTCGACATGCGGCGCCGGTCCGTAGTAGCCGGGATTGCGCTCGAGCAGCGTGGTGCCCTTGTCGTCGTACTGCTTGAGGATGAACGGCCCGCCGCTGACCAGCTCGCCCTCCGCCGCCATGTCCCACTTGTCGAGGCCCTTGCCGCCGTTGCCGACGTGCTCGGCGAACACGTGGCTGGGCAGGATGTAGAAGGGCTGCAGGTTGGCGAGCGCCGTCGCACGCGGCTCGGCGTAGGTGATCTCGAGGGTCAGGTCGTCGATCGCCCGTGCCGACTCGACGCCCTCGATGTAGCCCGCCATCAGGCCGGTCGAGACGTCGGCGTACTTCCGGACCGTCTCGATCGTCCAGACGGCGTCCGCGGCGGTCAGCGGCGTGCCGTCCGACCACTCGCCGGACCGCAGCGAGAACGTGTAGGTGGTGTCGTCGGGGGAGACCTCCCAGGACTCCGCCCAGTCGCCGATCAGCTCGTAGTTCTCGTCGTACTGGACGAGCGCGGGGTACATCTCCTGGAAGATCACGTACGAGACCTGGTTCGAGCCGACGAACGGGTTGATGCCGTCCGGCGGGTCCGTGTAGCCGACGCGCAGCAGGCCGCCCTCGACGATCGCGCCGGTGTCGGCGGCGCCCGTCGCCGCGCCCGCGTCGCCGCCGCCCCCGCCGGGCGTCGTCGACTCGCCGGTGCCGCAGGCCGCGACGAGGCCCGCGACGAGCACGAGCAGGGAGAGCAGGAACAGACGGAACATGGAGCGCTGGCGCATGATGGTCCCTCCGGGGACGGTGCGACGACTGTAGCGGGCGGCGGGCCCGGCGTGAAGGGCGCCACCACCCCGATACACTGCCCGCCCGATGGACCGACGCGCAGAGCTCGAGGGCCGCACCCGCTACGAGGCGGCCGAGGTGGAGGGCCGCATCTTCGCGGGCTGGCGCGACGACGGCCTGTTCGACGCCGACCCGGCCATCCCGGGCGAGCCGTTCTGCATCCAGCTGCCGCCACCGAACGTGACGGGCAGCCTGCACATGGGGCACGCCCTCAACGGCACCGTCCAGGACCTGCTGATCCGCTGGCGGCGGATGGAGGGCCGGAACGTGCTCTGGCAGCCGGGCACCGACCACGCGGGCATCGCCACGCAGATGGTCGTCGAGCGCGAGCTCGCCAAGGAGGGCCTGTCACGCCACGACCTCGGCCGCGACGCCTTCGTCGAGCGCGTCTGGGCGTGGAAGGAGCAGACGGGCTCCACGATCATCGAGCAGTACAAGCGCCTCGGCGCGTCGATGGACTACGGCCGCGAGCGCTTCACGATGGACGCCGACTACGCGCGCGCCGTGCAGGACGTGTTCGTGGCGCTGCACGCGAAGGGCTGGATCTACCGCGACGAGTACCTCGTCAACTGGAGCGTGCCGCTCGCGACTGCGATTTCCGACCTCGAGGTCGAGCATAGGGACGTCGACGACGCCCTCTACGAGGTCGCCTATCCGGTCGAGGGCGGCGGCGAGATCGTGATCGCCACCGTGCGGCCGGTGACGATCCTCGCCGACGTCGCGATCGCCGTGCACCCCGATGACGAGCGCTACCGCGACCTCGTCGGGCGGATGGCGACGGTGCCCCTGGTCGGCCGGCAGGTGCCGGTGATCGCCGACGAGCGCGTCGAGATCGGCTTCGGGACGGGGGCGCTGAAGATCACGCCGGGCCACGACCCGACGGACTTCGAGATCGGCCGCGACCACGGCCTCGAGACGCTGTCGGCGATCGGCCTCGACGGCCGGCTCACCGACCTGGTGCCGGAGTGGGAGGGGCTCGACGCCGAGGAGGGCCACGCGCGCGCCGTCGAGCGGCTGCGCGAGACGGGCGCCCTGCGCGCCGAGCACCCGTACCGGCACAGCGTGGGCTTCTGCTCGCGCTCGGGCGCGCGCATCGAGCCGCTCGTCAGCCTGCAGTGGTTCTGCCGCATGGACGAGCTGGCCGCCCCCGCGATCGACGTCGTCAAGTCGGGCCAGGTCCGCTTCCACCCGGAGCGGATGGCGAAGATCTACCTCGACTGGATGGAGGCGATCCGCCCCTGGTGCGTGTCGCGCCAGCTGTGGTGGGGGCACCGGCTGCCCGTTTGGTTCGCGCCCGACGGCTCGTACGTGGTGCAGGTCGACCGCCCCGAGGGCGACGGCTGGGAGCAGTCGACGGACGTCCTCGACACGTGGTTCTCGTCGGCGCTCTGGCCGTACGCGACGCTGGGCTGGCCCGAGCGGACGCCGTCGCTCGAGCGCTGGTACCCGGGGAACGTCCTCGTCACGGGCCGCGACATCATCAACCTCTGGGTCGCGCGGATGATCATGACCGGCATCGAGTTCGCCGGCGGGATCCCGTTCACCGACGTCTACATCAACTCCACGATCCAGGCCGCCGACGGCCGGCGCATGTCGAAGTCGCTCGGCACCGGCGTCGACCCGCTCGAGCTGATCGACCGCTACGGCGCGGACGCGACTCGCTACGGCCTGTTGAAGATGTGCTCCACCCAGGACGTGCGCTTCGCGGAGGGGATGATCGACGAGGGCCGCGGCCTCGCGAACAAGCTCTTCAACGCGACGCGGCTGGTGCTCCTGAACGCCGATCCCGAGGCGCGGCCCGCCCCGAACGGGCTCGAGGCCGCGGACCGCTGGATCCTCGACCGGCTCGCGGCCACGATCGCGGAGGTCACGGCCGACTTCGCGGCGTACCGCTTCTCGCAGGCCACGAAGGCGCTCTACGCGTTCGTCTGGAACGAGTTCTGCGACTGGTACCTGGAGGCGATCAAGGCGCGCCTGTACGGCGACGACGCGGCCTCGAAGCGGGCCGCGTCCGAGACGGCGCTGCTCGTGATCGAGCGCACGCTCGCGCTGCTGCACCCCGTGATGCCGTTCGTGACGGAGGAGCTGTGGGCGTACCTGCCGGAGCGCGCGGGCCCGCTCGCGCGCGCGCCGTTCCCGAGCGCAGACGGCCTGCCGCGGGACCCCGTGGCCGCGGCCGCCGTCGACGCCGTGATCGAGGCCGTGCAGGGGGCGCGCCGGCTGCGCCAGGACGCCGACCTCGGCCCGCGCCACCCGCTCAGCGCCGTGCTGGCGGGCGATGACGACGGGGCGCTCGCCGCCGAGCGTGCGCTGCTCGACGCGCTCGGCGCGATCACCCTGGTCGTGCAGCCCGAGCCCGGCCCCGCCGTGCCGCTGCCGGCCGGCCGGGCCACCCTGCACGTGCAGGGCGCCGAGCTCGCCGACAAGCTGCGCGGCCGGCTCGAGCGGCGCCTCGCCGAGGCCCGGGCCGAGCAGGCGAAGGCCCAGGGCAAGCTCGGCAACGCGAAGTTCGTGGAGCGCGCGCCCGCCGAGGTCGTGGCGGAGGAGCGCGAGCGCGCGGAGCGCTTCGGCCGCGACGCGGCCGAGCTCGAGGCCCAGCTCGCCGCCCTCGGCGGGGACTGACGTGGCCGACCGCGCCGACCAGATCCTCGCCGGTCGCGGCATGTTCGGGGTGGAGCTCGGGACGGACCGGGTCCGTGCGCTGCTCGCCGCGCTCGGCGATCCGCAGCGCCGCTTCCGGGCGATCCACGTGGTCGGCACGAACGGCAAGTCGTCGACGACCCGCTTCGCCTGCGCCGCGCTGGCCGGGTCGGGCGTGAAGGCGGGCGCGTACCTGTCGCCGCACATCACCGGCTGGCATGAGCGCGTGCTCGTCGCGGAGCCCCTGCGCGACCCCGAGCCGATCGCGCCCGAGCCGTTCCTGGCCGCGCTCGAGGCGGCCGAGGCCGCCGCGCGCACGGTCGACGCCGAGCGCGCCGGCATGACGACGCAATTCGAGCTCCTGACCGCCGCCGCCTTCGTCGCCCTGGCCGAGGCCGGGGTGGAGGCGGCCGTCGTCGAGGCGGGCCTCGGCGGGCGCCTCGACGCCACCAACGTGCTCGACGCGCCCGTGGTCGTGCTGACCGGCGTCGGCCTCGACCACACCGAGCACCTCGGCGACACGCGCGAGCTGATCGCCGCCGAGAAGCTCGCCGTGCTCGCGCCCGGCGCCGTGCTCGTGGCGGGCGGCATGGACGACGAGATCCGTCCGACGGTGCAGGCGATCGCCACGGAGCGCGGCGCCAGCCGCGCCGTGCTGCTCGGCCCGGGCGCCTTCGACGAGGACCTGCCCGACCTCGCCGCCGCCGGCACGTTCCAGCGCGCCAACGCCACGCTCGCCCTCGGCGCCGTCGCGGCGCTCCTCGGCGACCGCCTCGACCCCGTCGGCGCGCTGCGCGCGATCAGCCGCACGACGGTGCCGGGCCGGCTCGAGGTCGTCGGCCGCTACCCGCTCGTGATCCGCGACGCCGCCCACAACCCGGACGGCGCGCGCACCCTCGCCCGCGAGCTGCCGCGCGCCGTCGGCCGGCACCGGCCCGTCGTGGGGCTGCTCGCGCTGCTCGCCGACAAGGACGCCGACGGCGTGCTGGCCGCGCTCGCGCCGGTGCTCGACCGGGTCGTGGTCACGCAGACGGCCTCCGAGCGGGCGCTGCCCGCGGCGCGCCTCGCCGAGCTCGCGGCGGCGCACGGCCTCGAGGCCGAGGTCGTCGAGGAGCCGGAGGCGGCGCTCGTGCGCGCCCGCCACCGCGCCGGCGGCCAGGGCGCCGTCGTCGTCTGCGGCAGCCTGACCCTGCTCGCCGACCTCGCCGGCTAGACGACGAGCCGCCCGGCCACGTAGCCGAGCGCGAAGAAGAGCGCGATCACGAGCACGAGCAGCGCGAGCGCGAACAGCAGGACGGCGGGGCGGCCGGTCACGGGCGGATCCTACCCGCCGGCGCCCTGCGGGCGATGGGGGACTCCGCGCCGCAACGGCGAATAGGCTTCCGACCGGAGGACCACCGATGCCGTTCATCGTCGCCGCCGACAACCCCCTGCAGCCCGTCATCGACATCTACGAGTCGGCGGCGTTCCGCGCCGGCGTGCGGCTGTCGTTGCTGCTGCTCGTGGTGCTGTGGCTGGCGCTCGCGCTGTGGGTCTACAAGGACGCGCGCCGGCGCATGCAGGATCCGATCCTGATCGGCGTGGCCGTCGCCGCCGGCGTCCTGTTCCCGTTCGTGGGCCCCTTCGTGTACCTGTTCCTGCGCCCGCCCGAGTACCTCGAGGACGTGCGCGAGCGCGAGCTCGAGATCCGGCTGATGGAGCGACGCTTCGGCGGTGCCGAGGTCTGCCCCTACTGCGCGGGACCGGTCGAGGCCGACTACATCGTCTGCCCGGCCTGCTCGACGCCCTTGCGCGAGCGCTGCTCGGGCTGCAGCCGCCCGCTCGACCCGACCTGGGTCGTCTGCCCGTACTGCGCGGCGAAGCCCGCGCCGCGGGCATGATTCGCCCTGCGCCGCGCTGACCGGCCCGACCGATCCACGACCGACCCTGGGAGCCACGATGGAGACCACGCTCGTCCTGCTCAAGCCCGACGCGGTGCGCCGCGGCCTGATGTCCGAGATCATCGGCCGCTTCGAGCGGCGCGGGTTCCGCTTCCGCGGCATGCGCCTGCTGCAGCTCGACCGCGAGACCGCTGAGCGCCACTACGCCGAGCACTCCGAGCGTCCGTTCTTCGGGGAGCTCGTCGACTTCATCACGTCGGGCCCGATCGTGGCCCTCGCCCTCGAGGCGGACGGCGCCGTGCAGACCGTGCGCGACATGATGGGCAAGACCAACCCGCTCGAGTCCGCGCCCGGCACGATCCGCGGCGACCTCGCGCTGGTCCTCTCCGAGAACGTCATCCACGGCTCCGACTCGCCGGAGTCGGCCGAGCGCGAGCTGGGGATCTACTTCCCCGACGGCCTGCTGTAGGCCCTACGGCGCGGGGGTGCGGGGTCGCGTCCCCGCGCCCCTCAGGCGCTTGCGCGCGAAGCGCCGCTGACCGCCGTCGGGGTCCGCCTCGGGCGGGTCGGCGGGCGGCTCGTCGCCGTCGTCGTCGTCATCCTCGCGGCCGCCGCGGGCGAGCCACAGGAAGACGCAGCCGGTCAGGCCGGCGACGAGCAGGGCGATGGCGAAGACGCGCTCCGAGACGACGACCACGATCGCGGCCATCGCGACGCCGAAGGCGACGGTGGCGATCCCGGCCAGAAGCGACAGCAGGCGCGGCGACACGCTGCGCTCCGGCGGGCGCAGGCGCAGCGCGAGGATGACGAGGATGACGAGCGCGATCATCTCGAGCGCGATCACGCCCGAACGGTATCGGACGCGCGGCGGTGCGGGGGTGACGGCTTGCCGCCCATCATGTGAATATGCAATACTGATGCACGTCATTAGCATTTACAATCAATAGGAGCACGCAGCATGACCGTCACCGATGAGTTCGTCGAGGCCAATCGCGCCTACGTCGCCCAGTTCGACAAGGGCGAGCTGCCGCTCCCGCCCGCCCGCAGGACCGCCGTCCTCGCCTGCATGGACGCGCGCCTCGACCCGGCCAAGGCGCTCGGCCTCGAGGAGGGCGACGCGCACGTCATCCGCAACGCGGGCGGCGTCGCCACCCCCGATGCGATCCGCTCGCTGGCGATCTCGCAGCGGCTGCTCGGCACTCGCGAGATCGTGCTGATCCACCACACCGACTGCGGCATGCTGACCTTCTCCGACGACGACTTCCGCCAGGGGATCGAGGCCGAGACGGGCCAGCGCCCCGAGTGGGCGGCCGAGGCCTTCCCCGACGTCGACCAGGACGTGCGCCAGTCGATCCAGCGCATCCGGCGCAGCCCGTTCATCCCGCACACCGACCAGGTGCGCGGCTTCGTCTACCACGTCGAGACGGGCGAGCTGCGCGAGATCGACGCGTAGCCCCGCACCCGATCCGGCGGCGGGAGGGCGGCTGTCCAGCCCCGCTCCCCGGGCGCCCACCCGCCGCCGGGCGGACGCGGCTCGCACCGTAGACTTTTCGGTGATGGCCCGGACCGCGACCATGGGCTTCGTCGCCGACCGCGCGCTGCGCCCCGTCGACATCGCCGACGTCGAGCGCCGCGCGCGCCTTCTGCCCGGCGTCCTCAGCGTGCACCCGGGGCGCGGTGCCAGTCTCGTCGAGGTCGAATACGACCCCGACCAGCTGCGCGCCGAGCTCCTGCGCCTGCAGCTCGAGAGCCCCTACCTGCGCCTCGCCGGGCAGGACCCGGTCGGGGTGCGCCTGCGCCGCGCGCTCGCGCCGCGGCGGATCGCGCGCACCGCCTCGCTGCTCGCGCACGCCCCCAACCGCGTCGCCATCGGGTTCGTCGCGATCACGCTCGTGCTGCTCTTCGCCGGTCTCGCCGTGCAGCAGGTCTCGTTCGCTGCTGCCCTGCCGATCTGGCTCGCTGCGTTCATCTTCGGCGGCTGGTTCTCGCTGCGCACCACGCTCGGGTCGCTCAGCCGACGCAAGCTCGACGTCGACCTCCTGATGCTGATCGCCGCCGCCGGCGCCTACTCCGTGGAGGCCTTCTGGGAGGGCACGGTGCTGCTGTTCCTCTTCTCGCTCGGCAACGTGCTCGAGGAGTTCGCGCTCGGCCGCACCGAGGCGTCGATCCGCGCCCTGATGGACCTGCGGCCCGAGATCGTGCAGGTCAAGGATCCGGATGGCGGCGCGCGCGAGGTGCCGGCCGCCGACGTCGAGCCCGGCATGGTCGCCGTCGTGCGGCCCGGCGACCGCATCCCCGTCGACGGCGTCGTGCACGCCGGCCGCTCGTCCGTCGACCAGTCGGCCATCACCGGCGAGTCCCTGCCCGTGCCCCGCGCCGAGGGCCAGGAGGTGCTCGCCGGCTCCGTCAACCTCGACGGCTACCTCGAGGTGCGCGTCGTCAAGCGCGCGGACGAGACCGTCCTCGCCAAGGTCATCGAGCTGGTGCGCGACGCGCGCGAGCAGCGCGCGCCCGCCCAGCGCATGCTCGACCGCTACCAGCCGATCTACGTGGTCGGCGTGCTCGGCCTGTCGGGCGGCGCGCTCGCCGTCCTGCTCCTGCTCGGGGAGTCCTTCTCCCAGGCCTTCCTGCAGGCGATGACCCTGCTCGTGGTCGCGTCGCCGTGCGCGCTCGTGATCTCCGTGCCCGCCACCATGCTGTCCGCGATCGCCGCCGGCGCCCGCCACGGCATCCTCGTCAAGGGCTCCGGCCCGATGGAGGGCATCGCCGAGCTCCAGGCGATCGCCTTCGACAAGACCGGCACCCTCACCAAGGGACGCCCGAGCGTCGTCGGCATCGGCTCCGCCGACGGCACGCCCGAGCGCGACGTGCTCGCCCTCGCGGCCGCCGCGGAGAGCCGCAGCGAGCACCACCTCGCCGTCGCCATCGTCGCCGAGGCCGAGGAGCGGGGCGTCGCGATCCCCGTGCCCGGGGACTTCCGGGCCCGGGTCGGGCGCGGCGTGGAGGCGACCGTCGACGGTCGCTCCGTCCTCGTCGGCAACCTCGACTTCCTCGCCGAGCGGGGCATCCGCCCCGACGGCGCCCTCGAGCGCTTCCGCGACGGGCACCCGACCGCCACCGTCGTGGGCGTGGTCCGCGATCAGGCGCTGGTCGGGATGGTCGCCGTCGCCGACGAGCTGCGCCCCGAGGCGGCCGAGGCGATCCGCCGCCTCAAGGGCCTCGGCATCCGCACCGCGATGCTGTCCGGCGACCGTCAGGCCGTCGCCGACGCCGTCGCGGCCGAGATCGGCATCGACGACCCGCTCGGCGAGCTCCTGCCCGACCAGAAGGTCGAGCGCCTGCGGGTGCTGGCCGGCTCGGGCCGGATCGGGATGGTCGGCGACGGCGTCAACGACGCGCCCGCCCTCGCCATCGCCGACGTCGGCGTCGCGATGGGTGGCCGCGGCACCGACCAGGCGCTCGAGACCGCCGACGTCGTGCTGATGGCCGACCGCCTGCTCGACGTGCCCTACGCCGTCGAGCTCGCCCGCCGCATGCGCCGCGTCGTGCGCCAGAACCTCGTCTTCGCGAGCGCCGTGATCGTCACCCTCGCCGTCCTGACCCTGTTCGACAAGGTGCCGCTCCCGCTCGGCGTCTTCGGCCATGAGGGCTCCACGATCATCGTGACGATGAACGGTCTGCGGCTCCTGCGCCGCTAGGGCCTAGGA
>JAURLF010000175.1 GCA_030831375.1 Gaiellales bacterium
CGCCCTCCGGCCGCGCCTCGAGGCGCGCGCCGGCTACCACGACTCCTGCCACATGCTGCGCGAGCTGCGACTGCGCGATGAGCCGCGCGCGGTCCTCGGCCGGATCGCCGGGCTCGAGCTCGTGCCGCTCGACAGCGGCGAGCGCTGCTGCGGCTTCGGTGGCACGTTCAGCGGGCGCTACCCGGAGGTCTCGACGGCGATGGCCGACAGCAAGATCGAGGACGTCGAGCATGCCGGTGTCGATCTGCTGGTCTCCGCCGATCCGGGCTGCCTGATGCAGCTCGAGGGGCGGATGTCCCGGACCGGGTCGCCCGTGCGGGTGCGGCACATCGTGAGCGTGCTGCGGGAGGCGCTGCCGTGAGCGCCACCGCGCCGCGCGAGGGGGAGGGCATCGTGGGCGGCCAGCCGCTCCCCGACGGCTGGGCGGCGCCGGCGCACCGCCCGGGCGCCGATGACCTTGCCAGCACGTCGTTCGCCGAGCGCGCGCACGAGAACCTCCAGCGTCCATTCCAGCGCACCGCCATCGCCAACGCGACCGACCACACCGTGAAGGCCCTGCAGGAGCGCTTCGAGGGCACGGATCACGACGCGCTCCGCGAGGAGGCGCGCCGGATCCGAGCCCACGCCATCGCGAACCTCCCGGCCTACCTCGAGCAGTGGGTCGACTGCGCCGAGGCGCGCGGGATCACCGTGCACTTCGCCGCGGATGAGGCCGAGGCGCGGCGGCTCGTGGCCGGCATCTGCACGGATGCGGGAGCCGCGCGCGTGGTCAAGTCCAAGAGCATGGCCTCGGAGGAGATCGCTCTCAACTCCGCGCTCGAGGACGCGGGCCTCGACGTCGTCGAGACCGATCTCGGCGAGTTCGTCGTGCAGGCGATGGGTGACCGGCCCAGCCACGTGATCGCCCCGATCCTGCACCGCACTGCCGGCGAGGTGCGCGAGCTCTTCAGCGCGATGGCCGGGGAGGAACTGCCGGAGGACCCCGTGGCGCTGACGAGCTTCGCCCGCGAAGGCCTCCGCCACGCGTTCCTGACCGCCGACGTCGGCATCAGCGGCGGCAACTTCCTGATCGCGGAGACCGGCGAGGTCGTGCTCGTCACCAACGAGGGCAATGGTCGCCTGACCACGTCGCTGCCGCGCGTCCACATCGCGCTGGTCGGCATCGAGAAGCTGCTGCCGCGCCGGTCGGACCTCGCGGTGCTGCTCCCGCTCCTGACCGGCCACGGCACCGGCCAGCGGATCACGACGTATGTGTCGGTACTCGGGGGGGCACGCGGCGCGACGGAGCCGGACGGGCCGGAGCAGATGCATGTCGTGCTGCTCGACGGCGGCCGATCCGCGCTCCTCGGAGGCGAGTTCGAGGAGGCCCTGCACTGCATCCGCTGCGGCGCGTGCCAGAACGTCTGCCCCGTCTACCGCCAGGTCGGCGGCCACGCCTACGGCTGGGTCTACGGCGGCCCGATCGGCGCGGTCCTGACGCCGCTCTTCCGCGGCCAGGCCGACGGGGGCGAGCTCTCGCACGCCACGACGCTGTGCGGGGCCTGCGACGACATCTGTCCGGTCAAGATCCCGCTCCACGACCTTCTGCTCGGCCTCCGCCGCCGCCGCGTCGCCGAGGATGCGGCGCCCGTGTCCGAGCGCATCGCCTTTGCCGCGTGGGGCCTCGCGTGGCGGCATCCGCTGCTGTACCGGGCCACGACGGGCGCGGCCCGCGCCGGCCTGGCGCTCGCCGCGCAGAACGGCGTCGTCTCGCGCCGGCTGCCCGGCCTCGGGCGCTGGACCGCGACCCGTGATCTCGTCCTGGGGCGGAGACGGTGACCGATCGCGCATCCTTTCTCGCCGCCGTCGCCTCGACGCCGCGCGGTCACGACCCAGGCCTGCCGTCGCGTGACGCCGCACCGGGGGCGCCGACGGAGCTCGCAGCCGGGGAGTCCCTGCTCGATCGCTTCCAGGCGGAGGCGGAGGCGGTCGCGACGATCGTCGAGCGCGTCGCCGCGGACGACGTGCCGGGCGCCGTAGCGGCCGCGCTGCGTGCGGCCGGGGCCCGCACGGCGGCGCTCGCCGCCGACCTCGGCGACCTGCTCGAGCCCGTCCGGACGGACTGCGCCGCGGCCGGGATCGTCGTCGACGATTACGCCGCGATCGCGGGTGACCGCGCTCGGGCGGGGGCGCTCGACGCGACCGTGACCGGCTGCATCGCGGCCGTCGCGGCCACCGGCTCGATCGTCACCACGGGCGCCGGCGGGCGCGCCGCGGCCCTGATCGCGCCGACCCACGTCTGCGTCGTGCGCGCGGACCAGGTCGTCGACGGTCTGCACGCGCTCTTCGCCGGGGACGCGATCGCCGGCGCCGGCAGCATGCTGGCCCTGCAGGCGGGGCCGAGCCGCAGCGCCGACATCGAGAAGACGCTGATCCTCGGCGTGCACGGCCCGGGGCGCGTGCACGTCGTGCTCGCCGTCTAGGGCCGGATCACCACCGGGGTGCCGGGGGTCAGGAGCGCGGCGACGCGCCCGACACCGGGATCGGGCACGCGGATGCAGCCGTGCGACGGATTCGTACCGGCTTCGGCCCAGAGCTCGCCGCGTGCGCCGTGGATGGCGACGCGCCCGGGACCACCCGCGTACTCGAAGAGGACGTCGGAGTGCGCGGTCAGATGGATGGCCCACGGCCCGAGTGGGCTGAAGGCGGGCTCGCGCACCTCCTGGTAGACAGCGAACAGGCCCTTCGGAGTCGGGGTGTCGGGCGCGCCGAGGGCGACGCCAACCCGGTGGACCACCTTGCCCGCCCGGAACACGGTCAGGCGGTGCTTGCGCAGCGAGATCACGACGCGGACCGGGTTCGCGCGGATGATCGTCGCGGCCTCGGGGATCCAGCCGCGCGAGCGATTCGGGCGCGTCGGCAGCAGCACCTGCAGCCACGGGTCCCCGTTGGCGGCCGCGCGCCGCTGGAGCACCATCAGCTCGACGGGGTTGCCGGTGCCGGGGATCCACGGTTTGAGCGGCTTGCGCAGGAGCCCGGCGCCGGGCAGGGAGCGTGGGGTGACGGGCGCCACGAGGCGCGCGCTCCACGAGCGTGCGCCGTTCGGGCGGTAGCTGGGCTCGAGGACCGGCAGCGTGGCGAGCGTCGGCTCGGGCGACGGAGCCACCTCCTCGTTCTGGGCGGCCGCGGGCGCGGCGGCGATGGCGCCGAGCATGGCCAGCGCGAGGAGCGTGAGCAGGCGGGTGCGCACGCCCAAAGTGTGCCGCAGATTCTGCTTCCCGTCCGGTGGACTGCGGTCCCGCACCCTGTCATCGTTTCCCGTGTGAGCGCGCCGCACCGGTCCCTCTGGCTCGAGCAGGCCCACACGGGCTCGACGGAGGCGCCGCCACTCGTCGGGGCCGACCACGCGGACGTGGCGATCGTCGGCGGCGGCTTCCTCGGCCTGTGGACGGCGATCCTGCTCAAGGAGCGCGATCCGGCGATCGACGTCGCGATCGTCGAGCGAGACATCTGCGGCGGCGGCGCGTCGGGCCGCAACGGCGGGTTCGTGCTGAGCTGGTGGCCCAAGATCGCCACGCTCGTGAAGCTTGCGGGCGAGCGGGAGGCGGTCGATCTGGCCCGCGCCGCGGAGGCGGCGATCGGCGAGATCGAGGATGCCTGCGCGCGCTACCGGATCGACGCGCAGTTCCACCGCGGCGGCTACCTGTGGACCGCTGCGACCGAGGTGCAGCGTGGCGCGTGGGCGCCGGCGGTCCGGCAGTGCGCCGAGCTCGGCGTCGAGCCGTTCGTGCAGCTGTCGCCCGACGAGGTCGCGCGCCGCGCCGGCTCCCCCGTGCACCTCGAGGGGGTGCTCGAGCCGTCGGGCGCGACCGTGCACCCGGGCTACCTCGTGCGCGGCCTCGTGCGGGTCGCGCGCAACCTCGGCGTCCGCGTCTACGAGAACACGCCCATGGTCGAGCTCGACCGCCGCCGCCCGGCCGTCGTGCGCACCCCCGGTGGGGCGCTGACCGCGGACCGCGTGGTGCTCGCCGTCAACGCGCACAGCGCCGGGATCCGCGAGCTGCACCGCCGCATCGTGGCGATCTCGAGCGACATGGTGGCGACGGCGCCAATCACGGAGCGGCTCGAGGAGATCGGCTGGACCGGCGGCGAGTGCATCTCAGACTCGCAGCTGCAGGTGCACTACTACCGCACCACCGAGGACGGCCGCATCGCCTTCGGCAAGGGCGGCTGGGGTATCGCGCTCGGCGGACGCATGGGCGCGGGATTCGACCGCGACCAGCGCCGTGCCGCCGACGTCACGCGCGGCTTCCGTCGCCTCTACCCAAACCTCGCCGACGTGCCCATCGCCCACGACTGGTCGGGCCCTATCGACCGCTCGCCCACGGGGATCCCCCTGTTCGGCCGGCTCGGGGGCCGCGAGCACATCCTCTACGGCGCGGGCTTCTCCGGCAACGGCGTCGGCCCGGCTCGTCTCGGCGGCCGCATCCTCGCCGATCTCGCCGTCGGCGAGACGGACGGGCTGGCTGGCTGCGCCCTCGTCGACGGCCAGCCGGGGTCGTTCCCGCCTGACCCGGTCCGCTGGATCGGCGCGCACGCGGTTCGCACGGGCGTCGCGGCGAAGGAGGCGAGGGAGGCGGAGGGCCTGCAGCCGGGCCGGATCGCGAACGCTCTCGCGCGTCTCGCGCCGGCCGGGATGATCCCGAAGAAGAGCGCCTCGGACGACTAGGGGCGGCTAATCGCCGACGGCCGCGGCACGCGCCTCGGCGGATGCCGCCCTCGATCCGTCCACGCGCACGATCTCCACGCGGTTGTCGTGGAACGTGGGGCTGCCGCCCATGTCGGCGTCGCGCACGGCGGTGGTGGCGTTGACGTTGACACCACGGATCCCCTCCGTCGCGTGCACCTTGTACGCCCAGGCGACCCCGTCGCGGGCCAGTGCGTGGATCCGCGCGGGCGCGGTGAACGCGCCGCGGTCGTTGAGGACCTCGACGACGTCGCCGTCGGCGATGCCGCGCGCGCTCGCGTCGGCCGGGCTCAGGTACACGCACGGCTCGCCGGCCTTGCGTCGGTGGCCGTCGAGGTCGTTGAAGGTGGAGTTGAGGAAGAAGCGGGTCGCCGGCGTGATCAGCTGCAGCGGGTAGCGCTCCGCGAGCTCGGGGTCGGCGCCCTCGGCGGGCGGCAGGTAGTCGGGGATCGGGTCCAGGCCCTGGTCGGCGAGCTCGGGGCAGACGATGCGCAGGCGGCCCGACGGCGTCGCGAACCCGCCCTCCGCGTGCGGGGCAGTGCCGCGCACGTCGTCGACGCGGGCGAAACCGGTCTCCGCGAGCGATTCGAACGTGATCCCCCGGGCGCGCGCCGCATCGGTGTCGATGAACTGGCGCGCGAGCTCCTCATCGGTGTCGAACAGCCGCGGGTGGTCGAAGCCGAGCTCCCGCGCCAGCCGCCGGAAGATCTCCGTGTTGGTCAGGCAGCCCTCGGGCGGGTCGACGGCCGGCAGGTTCAGCGCCAGGTAGTGGTGCCCGTAGGAGGCGTGGATGTCGAGGTGCTCGACCTGCATCGTGGCGGGCAGCACGACGTCGGCGAGCAGCGCGGTGTCCGTCATGCGCTGCTCGAGCACCGTCAGGTGCAGGTCATCGCGCAGGAACCCGCGACGGGCGCGCAGCTGGTCCGGCACCGTCGCGGCGGGGTTCGTGTCCCAGACGACGAGGGAGCGGATCGGCGGGTCGAGGGCGGGGTCGGTGAGGGCCTCCGCGAGCCGCGACATGTTGATGATGCGCCCGGGCGGCATCGGCAGGTCGGCGGGCTCCTCGAGATCGCGCGTGAGGTAGTCGAAGCGGCCTGCGGTCATGCACAGCCCGCCGCCGCCGACGTGGCGGTAGTCGCCGGCGATCGCGCTCAGCGCGAGGATCGCGCGGACGGCGCTGCCGGCGCCGCCGTGGCGCTGCAGGCCGAGGCCGATCCGGATCGCGGTCGGCCGTGTCCGGGCGATGCGGGCGCCGAGCGCCTCGACCACGGCCGTGTCGAGACCGCAGATCCGGGCGGCACGTTCGGCCGACCACTCGTCGAGGCGCGTGCGCAGCTCGGGCCAGCCCTCGGCGTGCGCGAGCAGCCACTCCTCGTCCGCGGCCCCGTGGTCGAGGACGATCCGCATCAGGCCCATCGCGAGCGCGCCGTCGGTGCCGGGCAGGAGCTGCAGGTGCTCGTCGCAGCGCTGCGCGGTATCGGTCGGAAGGGGGTCGATGCAGACGAGGTGGGCACCGCGCTCCTGCGCGGCGTGGGCGAAGTGCCACTGATGCATGTTCGCGGTCAGCAGGTTCGTGCCCCAGATCAGGACGAGGTCGGCGTGCTCGAGGTCCTCCGGGTCGGGCCCCAGCGGGCGCCCCGTCGTCGCGCGCATCGCGGCGGACGCCGCGGCGGTGCAGATCGTGCCCAGCATGCGGGTCGAGCCGAGGTGGTTGAAGAGGCGCTGGCCGAGCGACCAGCCCTGCACCTGGCCGAGCGTGCCGGCGTAGTAGTACGGCATCACGGCCTCGGGGCCGTCGCGGTCGATCGCCGCGCGGATGCCCTGGGCGGCGAGGCCGATCGCCTCGTCCCAGTCGACCGCCTGGAAGCCACCCTCGCCCTTCGCCCCGACACGCCGCAGCGGCGTCGTCAGGCGGGTCGGCGCGTCGACCGCGTCGAGGTAGCGGTTGACCTTGCCGCAGAGGGCGCCCCGGGTGAACGGGTGGTCCTTGCGGGCCCTGAGGCGCACCGCGCGGCCGTCCTCGACCTCGACCTGCCACGCGCAGGTGTCGGGGCAGTCGAGCGGGCAGGCGCCGTTGACGAGGCGACTCATGGTCCGAGTGTACGCGTCGCGCGCCCGTCGCGGTAGCCGGCTGCCTCTCCGACGAGCCAGCGGAACAGCCCCTGCTGCTCGGGCTCGGGCATCTTCTCGGGATGCCACTGGACGCCCACCATCGGCCACGTGTCGGGGCTCTCGAGCGCCTCCACCACCTCGCCGACGCGCGCGGTGACGACGAGGTCGCCGGCGTCGACGACGCCCTGGTGGTGGATCGAGTTGACGGGGAAGCGAGTGTGGCCGACCGCGCGGGCGAGGACCGATCCGGCGGCCGCCTCGACGTCGTGGCGGCCGCCCATCAGCGCCTCCGGCGTGCTGTCGACGAGGGGGTGTCCGTGCTCGGGGGCGAGATCCTGGACCATGCGGCCGCCGGCGGTCACGGCGAGGGCCTGCATGCCGCGGCAGATCCCGAGGGTGGGCAATCCGCGCTCGCGGGCGCCGCGCGCGAGCGCGAGCTCCCAGCGGTCCGCGCCGGCGTTCGGGTCGTCCAGCTCGACTTCGGCCGTGGCGCCGTAGTGCTCGGGGTGGAGGTCGCCGCCGCCGGTCAGGACGATCCCGTCGAGCAGGTCGAGCACGGCGTCGGGATCGTCGTTGTGCGGGATGATCAGCGGCAAGCCGCCGGCCCGCGTGACGCCGTCCGTGTAGCCCGGGTCGAGGGTGTACAGATCCGTGCGCTCCCCGAGGTAGGTGGGGAGGTCGCGGCGGAAGCCGGTCAGGCCGACGACGGGCGGGCGCATGCGCCGGACGCTAGCCGAGCGGCCACGGCAGGTCCGGCATGTGCCGCCGCCAGGCCGCCTCGAGCGAGCCGTCCGCGATGATCGCGCCGAGCGCGCCGTCGAGCGCCTCGCGCAGCGCGTCGTCGCCCTTGCGCACGGCGATGCCCCACTGGTTGCGGGTCTCGACGGTGAAAGCGAGGCGCAGCTCGGGGTCGTCGTCGAGCGGCACCATCACGACGTCGTCGTCGACGAAGCCGTCGATCTCGCCAGAGCGCGTGGCGGCGATCATGTCGGCGTAGACGTCGTCGGTGGCGCCGTCGAACGGCACGGCGATCACATCCGGGAAGGTCTCGGTCAGCGCCATGTTCGTGCTCTCGGCGATCGCGCCGATGCGCAGGCCGGCGCACTCCTCCGGCGTCGACACGGTGCTCTCGATGCGCGTCACCAGCGACTCGTTGAAGACGGCGTAGGGCCGCGTGAAGTCGGCCAGGGTGCGGCGGTGGTCGGTGATGCCCTGGCCGCACCAGATGCCGTCGACCTCGCCCGCGTGCAGCGTGGGGTAGAAGGAGCTCCACTCGAGCGGCCGCCACGCGAGCTCGAGACCCAGACGCTCGGCGACGAGGGCGGCGGCGTCGGGCTCGTACCCCGGGCGCGTGCCGTCGGTGCGGATCAGGCCCATCAGGGGCATCGCGTCGAGGTCGCCGCAGCCCAGGGTCAGACGACCCTCGGCGACCAGGTTCAGGTCGGCGCTCACGGGATCCAGCTCCGGTACATCTCGAACTCCCAATCGGTCACGGCGCCGCAGAAGCGGGCCCATTCGTCGCGCTTGAACTCGGCGTAGAGGGCGTGCAGCTCGTCGCCGAGCGCCGCGCGCGCGAAGTCGGACGCGGCGAAGGTCTCGACGGCGTCGCCGAGGATCAGGGGCAGGGGCGCGAATCGCTCCGGTCCGGGCTCGCCGGCGGCGGGCGCGGGGCCGGGATCGATCTCGCGTGCGAGGCCATCGGCCATCGCGGCGACGATCAGGGCGTGCGAGAGGTACGGGTTGACGATCGAGTCGGGCAGCTTCAGCTCGAGTCGCCCGGAGGCGCTGATGCGCACGGAGCGGCTGCGGTCGTCGAGGCCCCAGTCGACGCGCGAGGGGGCGAACTGGCCGGCGTCCCAGTAGCGCTTGTACGAGTTGACGGTGCTCGCGTAGACCGCCATCGACGCGGCGGCGTGCTCGAGCAGCCCGCCCAGGGCGTGCTCGGCGGTCCCGGTGATGTGGAGCTCGCGGCGGCTCGGCTCGGCGAACGCGTTCGCGCCGTCCTTCCAGAGGGACAGGTTGTGGTGGCAGCCGTTGCCCATGATCCCGAGCGTCGGCTTCGGCATGAAGGTGACCTCGATGCCGAGCTCGCGCGCGACCTGCACGCAGATCTGGCGGTACGTGATCAGACGGTCCGCGGTGCGATCCGCGCGGTCGAACATGAAGTTCAGCTCGAGCTGTCCCGCGTCCTCGTAGTCGCCCTCGATCATGTCGATGCCCATTGCCTGGGCGTAGCGGATCACGCGCTGGTAGATCTCACGGACCTGCTCGAGCGAGCCGACGTGGTAGGCGGTGCTGACGCCGGGCCGGGCCACGGGGTCGTAGCCCTCGCCGCGCCAGGTGACCTCCGGCTCGCAGCCGGAGCGCAGCTCGTAGCCCGTGGCGGCCTCGAACGCGTCCAGCCGGCGCCGCAGGTTGCCGCGGCAGTCGGGTCCGAACGGCGCCCCGGGGTCCTGATGGGCGTCGTCGCGGCGGTAGAGGCGGCACAGGAAGCGGCCGACGGTCGGATCCCACGGCAGCACCTGGAAGGTCTCGGGATCGGGCATCACGACGAACTCGGCGGCCTCGATGCCGCCGCCGAAGAGCTCGCCGTGGCGGTCCGCGGCGACGTCGGAGGCGGCGGATCCGTGGAACTGCACGCCCCTGTCGAGGCTGCGGCGCACATGCGCGGCGGGCACCATCTTGGCCAGCATGCGCCCGTTGATGGAGGCGAACTGGTAGTAGATGAACTCGACGTTCGCCTGCTCGACGCGCGCGGCGATGTCGTCGGCGGCGGCGGCGTTGGCCGCACGGTGCTCGGTCAGGGCGTCGGTCATCGTGCCTCTTCGGGGTCCCAGGTGATCACCTGCCGCTGCGGGCCGGTGTTGCCCGAGTCGGGCAGCCAGACGGGGTCCTCGACGTAGCGGACCCCGGGCAGCCGCTGGGCGAGCAGGGCGAGGGCCTCGGTCATGTCGCCGCGGGCGATGAAGTGCCCGAGGCAGTAGTGGCGGCCGCCGCCGAAGGCGAAGTGCTTGGGGCGGTCGAGCTGCCGGATGTCGAAGGACGGGTCGGGGTAGGCGCGCTCGTCGGTGCCGCTCGACTCGGTGAACAGGTGCACGGTCGTGCCCTTGGGGACGTAGATGCCGTCGATGTCGCAGTCCTCGGCCGCCTCGCGGGTGACCCAGGTGGTGGTCGGGCGGGTGCGCATGACCTCCTCGACCGCGTTGGCGGCGAGGTCGGGCTCGCGGCCGAGCAGGTCCCACTGATCGGGGTGGCGGACGAACAGGTCCATCGCGAGGCCGAGCTGGTTGCGGGTCGTCTCGATGCCGCCCTGGAAGAGCAGGATCACGGTGTCACGCAGCTCGAGGTCGCTGAGCCGGTCGCCGTCCTCGTTGGCGTCGACGAGCGACTGCAGGAAGTCGTCGTGGTGCGCGCGCCGGCGCTCCGCGATCAGTCCGTCGGCGTAGTCGCCCATCCGCTCGAGGCCCCACTGGATCTCGTCGAGGTGCTCGCGGCCCGAGATCGAGAGCGCGAGTCCCATCTTCTCGGAATAGGCGGAGAGCTCGGCCCAGTTCTCGTCGGTGACCCCGAGCAGGCGGCAGATCACCCGGGTCGCGTACGGATCGGCGAACTGCTTGATGAACTCGCACTGGCCGTCGCCGACGAAGCCGTCGATCAGCTCGTTGGCGAGCTCCTGGAACTTCGGCACGAGGTCGGCCACGTGGCGGGAGGCGAAAGCGGGGTTGACGAGCTTGCGCAGCCGCACGTGCTCCGCGCCCTCCTTGTTGAGGACGATGTTCGCCCACCAGCGGCCCCAGTCGCCGACGATGCCGTTGTGCTCCGCCCAGCGGGCGCTGCCCTGGATCAGGCGCTTGTCGTTGACGAGGCGGTTGACCTCCGCGTAGCGCAGCACCGCGAGGCCGTACGGCGTGCGTGCGTACGGGCCGGCGTCGCGCGCGTCCCTGACGTCCCGTGACCGGACCGAGAACGCGAGGTCGTTGACGTCGAAGAAGGGAAGGTCCGGGGCGTCGATCGGACTCTCGGCGGTGGCCATGCGCAGAACTCTACGCACTAGATTTCAAAAAGCAACCCCTACGCGGAGAGGCGACCGAGGCGCAGGCCGACG
>JAURLF010000176.1 GCA_030831375.1 Gaiellales bacterium
GACCTCGCCCGCGCCGTCGCGACGCCCACGTGGCTCCTGCCCGAGCAGTTCGACGCGGCCACGCTGGCGCCGCGGTGGGTCGTGCCGCTCGCCTGGAGCCACGCCCTGTTCATGCTCGCCGTGCGTCAGACCAGCCCGAGCTCGCCGGCCAGCGCCGCCGCCTCGGCGCGTCCGGTGACGCCGAGCTTGCGGTAGACCGCGCGCGTGTCGTCCTTGACGGTCGTCAGGCTGTAGGACAGGGTGCGGGCGATCTCGGGGTTGGTCGCCCCGCGGGCCAGCAGCGTGAGCACCTGGGTCTCGCGGACCGTCAGGCGCGCCAGCGCACCCCCGTCGCGCCCGGCGGCGGTGCGCGACCCGGCCGCGGCGCGCGGTACCTCGGCGGGCACGTCGATGGGCTCGACGCCGCTGCCGGGCACGAGCGCCTCGATGCGGTGCAGGGTGCGCACGTCGCCCATCGCGCGGGCCGTGGTAAGCGCCCGGCCGAGCAGGACCGCGGCGCGGTCGGTGTCGCCGGTCGCCAGGTGCAGCTCGGCCAGCGCGAACGAGACCGGACCGCCGCACCACCAGCCGTTGCCGTCGACGGCGACGTGGTCCGCCCAGGGCGCGAGGTCGCGGACCAGCCGGTCGATCACGTCGTCGAGCCCGAGGGCCACGGCGCTCGAGGCGGCGAGCGTCCACGTGAGCAGCTGGCTCGTCTCCTCGTCGAGGGAGCGCAGCGCCCGTCGCAGGTCACGCTCCGCAGCGACGGCGTCGCCCCGTCGCACGCGAGCCTCGGCGGCCAGGGCACGCGCGAGCGGGTGAGCGAGCATGGGGTCGTCCTCGGCGGGGACGGCCGCGACGATCGCACCGAGGTCGCCCCGCAGGATCAGGGACTGCGCCATGAGGACGGCGTCGGTGCCGGTGCGGCTCGCCAGCCCCGCGTGCTGCCCGAGTCGGTGGGCGACGGCGCGGTGGCGCTCGGCCGTGTCGAGGTCCTCGTCCATGAAGGCCGCGCTCGCCGCGAGCGCGTGCGCGTGGGCGCGCAGGCGCGGGTTGCCGTCGCGCTCGGCGACCCAGCGTGCGACGCCGAGCGCCTCGTCGAACGTCGGACGGTCCGCCGACTCGAGCCCGTCGACGGCCAGCATCAGCGCCGCCTCGACCTGGCGGCCCGGCAGGCGCAGGCGCTGGGCGAGGTCGAGCGCCTCGCGGGAGGCCTCGCGGCGGCGCTTCAGGTGCTGCGGCGCCCGGTGCGTCGTCCTCCAGGCCAGGAGCGCGATGCACCGGTGCCAGGGCGGTGCGCCGAGGGAGCGCTCGAGCGCCCGCTCGGCGAGGGGCTGGGCCAGCGACGCGCGCGTCGCCCAGGCGACCTGCACGTCGGCCTGCAGCGACAGCGGCACCCGGATCTCGACGATCGCGCGCGCCGCCGCGATCGCGACCTGGTCCGCCGGCCCCGGGTCGAGCGCCTCGGCGCGCTGCAGCTGCGACGCGGACCGAGGGTCGCCGGCGTTCCACCCGATCGGCAGGGTGTGCAGCACGGCCGCGCGCGTCGCGGTCGCCGCGTCGCCCTCGAGCTCGGCGAGGTCGAACGCGCGCGCGGCCGCCTCGCGGGCGTCCGCCTCGCGGCCAAGGCCGTCCAGCGCCTCGGCGAGCAGGCACAGGCGCCGCGCGCGGTCGAGCGGCTCGGCGCCAAGGTCCAGCTCGTCCGCGAGCTCGAGGAGCCGCTGCGTCGAGGCGTAGTCGCTGACCGACAGGCCGGTGCGCGCCGCGTGGTCGATGACGTCGAGCAGTCCCTCTAGCTCCTCGACCGAGCTGCCGGCCCGCGCGTGGCGGATCGCCTCGTCGAGGCGATCGGGCCCGTCCGCGATGAGCCGCCGTGCGATCGCTGCGTGCGCGCTCGCCGCCTCGTCCGGGTCGAGCGCGTCCGCGAGGGCCGCTGCCCCGTCGGCGGTGAGCCCGTCGGGGCCGACGAGCCCGCGGTCGCGGCCGGCCGCGAGCGCCGCCTCGACGCCGGCGAGGCCGATGCCGGCGAGGCGCGCGAGCGCCGCCGGGTTCAGGTCGTCGGCGAGGACCGCGAGGGCCAGCACGCGACGGGCGTCGTGCTCGAGGTCGAGGTCCGGGCCGCGCTCCGCGCGCCCGGTCGTCCTGCTCCCGGCCATGCCGCCCCCGTCCACGGTCCCGCTCCCGGCGTCGCCGGGACGTGCCGCCCACGCGTTCGGAGGTGTCCGGCGAGGCGGCGCCCGAGGTGCGTCGTCGGTGCGGGGGACCGCGCGACGATCCTAACGAGCGCTGCGCGGGGCGGCCCCCGCGGTCGGACCGCGGGACTTGGCCCCGCGGGGGCGGCCGCCGGCGGCGGGTCCGGGCTCGGGGCGGGCCTTCGGGCACCCGTCGCCCGACCGGGCGGGACCGCCGCCCGACCGGGCGGGATCGGCCCCGAACGGCGGTGCGCGGCCGTCCTGGGCGCGATACTCGTCCCACCTCGAGGCCATGACCGCGAACCCCCGTCCCGGTCATGGCCTCGAGCGTCGTCCGGGGTCGGTTCGCCCTCCGTCCGCTGCGGTCCGCCCCGCCGGCCCGATCGTCGCCGCTACCGTCGCCGCGCGTCCGGTCGAGCGCCGCGGCGCGCGTGCCGGTGGCGGGGGTGGTGCGGCGTGGACCGGCTGCTGCGCGTGCTCGGCACCGCGCTCGTCACCGCCGGCGCGGTCGGGCTCCTCTACGCGGTCTACCTCGGCTGGTTCACGGGCCTGGGGACCGCGCGCGAGCAGGACGCGCTCGCCGAGCGGTGGCAGGACGTCGTCGGCACCGTGGCCCCGGACGGCGCTGCGCCCGGATCCACGTCGTCGGCCCCCACGGTCGGACCCACCGAGGGCGGCGCGGGCCCCGAGGGTCCGGCGCTGCCCCGGGTCCCCCCCGGCGACCTCGTCGCGACACTGCGCTTCGAGCGTGACGGCCGCGCGGTCGTGACCGACGGTCCGCTCTACGTCGTCGAGGGCGTCGGCGTCGCGGACCTGCGCCGCGGCCCGGGCCGCTACCCGGGGTCCGCCGCCCCCGGTGGCCCCGGCAACCTCGCCATCGCCGGC
>JAURLF010000177.1 GCA_030831375.1 Gaiellales bacterium
CCCGACTGGCGTGCGCCGGGCCTCAAGGTCGCGCTGCACGAGCACAAGGGTGGCTTCGCGTTCAACGTCGAGTCGATGCAGGGTCTCGCCAACAAGGCCAAGGCCGAGGGCGTCACCATCATCGAGGGCATCAAGGTCAACGGCTTCGAGACCGACGCCTCCGGCGCCGTCACGAAGGTCGAGACCTCCGCCGGCCCGATCGAGTGCGAGCAGGTCATCATCGGTGTCGGCCCCTGGATCCCCCGCATGTGGGAGATGCTTGGCCTGTCGGACAAGCTCGACGTCCGCACGCCGACCGGCGACATCCACAAGGACCAGAACATGTGGACGTTCTGGTACCTGCAGGAGGGCGAGATTGCCGTCGACCCGCTGATGCACGCGACGGCCGACGGCAAGATGCCGCCCGTCCTGCACGTCGACTCCGACGCGCCGCTCTACACGGACGACGGCAAGCTCGTCACCGACGAGCTGTGGGGCAACTACTTCAAGCGCGACCGCCACGGCGTGCAGGGCGGCGCCGCCCCGATCGCGCTGACGACGGACTTCGAGCTGGACCCGTACCCCACCAGCACCGTCGACCCGGCCTTCCCGGACATGTGGTGCGCGTCGCTCTCGCACTGCATGAGCCGCTTCGAGGGCTGCCGCGCCAACTACAAGGCGGCCCGCTCCGGTGGCGTCGGCTCGTTCACCGTCGACAACTTCCCGGTGTTCGACTACATGCGCCCGAACGTGTACGTGATCGCGGATTCCAACCACGGCTACAAGATGATCGGCGTGGGCAAGGAGGTCGCGAACGTGGTCCTCGGCGACCACTCGTCCCTGCTCTACCCGTTCCGCTACGAGCGCTTCGCCTCGGGTGACCTGCACCCGGTGTCGAACAGCCCGTACCCCTGGTCCTAGCGCGTCCGCCCCGCGTCCGCCCTCGGGCGGGCGCGGGGCCGCGCCCCGCTCAGCGCGGCCCGAGCAGCGCCTCGAGGCCCGCCCGCCAGAGCGGATCGATGCGCTCGCGCGGCAGGTACGGCGCCTCGTACACGGCGACCAGGCCGAGCCCCGCGTGGAAGCTCCAGTAGGCCATCACGAGGTCCTCGACCGGCAGGTCGTTCCGGACGCGCCCGCGCCGGCGCCCCTCCTCGAGGATCAGCGCGACCTGCCGGTTGGCCCCCGCGCTGAAGCCGAGGATCTCGCGCCAGAGCTCCGGGCGGGTCATGCAGTGGAGGACGATCTCGAGGTAGACGCGCTCGTCGCGCGCACGCGCATCCGTCGCCGGCAGCCAATGCGACCCGATCCGCTCGAGCTCGCCGATCGGGTCCCAGTCCGCCGGGGCGCCCGCCGGGTCCACCGGGGCGTCGACGTCGACCGGGCTGCCCTCCCACGTCGACAGGGCGACCTCGCGCAGGAGCGCGTCGCGCGTGCCGAAGGCGTGCGTGAAGGGCCGGGTCGAGCAGCCCGCGGCCTTCGCGAGCCGCCGGAACGTGCAGGCCGCGACCCCCTCGTCGGCGATCAGGTCCCGTGCCACGACCACCAGCCGCGCCCGTCGCTCGTCCGCCGTCTCACGCCGCTCCGCCATCGATCCGGTCGCCTCCGCGCCCTGCGCCTACGCTGTCCCCCATCGTACGTGCCGCGACCGCGCGACCCGTCTGGTGCCTTTGGAACCCACCGCCGCCATGCCCATCGCCCCTGACCGCCCGACCAGCGCGCTCGGCCTCTCGCCGCTCGCCGCCGCGTGGCTCGCCGAGGCCTTCCCCGCCGGGCCGACGCCGGCGCAGGAGCGCGGCTGGCCGGCGATCGCCCGCGGCGAGAACGTGCTCCTGTGCGCGCCGACGGGGTCCGGCAAGACTCTCGCCGCCTTCCTCGTCGGCCTCGACCGGCTCGCGGCGAACCCGGCCGAGGCGCCCGGCACGCGGCTTCTCTACATCTCGCCGCTGAAGGCCCTCAACTACGACATCGAGCGCAACCTCCGCGGCCCCCTCGCCGGGCTGCGCGCGACCGCCGACCGGCTCGGGCTGCCCGTGCCGGAGATCACGGTCGGGGTGCGCACGGGCGACACGCCCGAGAAGGAGCGCGCGCGGCAGGCCCGCACGCCGCCGGATGTCCTGATCACCACGCCCGAGAGCCTGTTCCTGCTGCTCACCTCCCCCACGCGGCGCGAGGCGCTGCGCACGGTGGAGGCCGTGATCGTCGACGAGGTGCACGCCGTCGCGGCCACGAAGCGCGGCAGCCACCTCGCTCTCAGCCTCGAGCGGCTCGAGCACCTGACCGGCCGTCCCGTGCAGCGGATCGCGCTGTCGGCCACCGTCGCCCCGCTCGACGAGGTCGCTCGCTTCGCCGCCGGCGACCGGCCCTGCGCGATCGTGGACGCCGGCGCGCGCCGCCCGCTCGAGCTCGAGGTCGTCGTCCCGCTCGCCGACATGGCCCGTCCCGACGGCGAGGCCGAGCCGCCCGAGCCGGTCGCGGGTGCGGGCGACTCCTCCCCCCACTCCGTCTGGCCGGCGATCTACCCGCGCCTGCTCGAGCTGATCGAGGCGCACACCACCACGCTGATCTTCGTCAACTACCGGCGCCTCGCGGAGCGCCTCGCCCTGCGCCTGAACGAGCTCGCCGAGCGCGAGGTCGCGCGCTCCCATCACGGATCGCTCGCGCGCGAGACGCGCCAGGAGGTCGAGGAGCTCCTGAAGGCCGGCGAGCTGCCGTGCCTGGTGGCCACGTCGTCGCTCGAGCTCGGCATCGACATGGGCGCGATCGACCTCGTCGTGCAGGTCGAGTCGCCCAAGAGCGTGGCCCGCGGCCTGCAGCGCGTCGGCCGCGCCGGCCACTCCGTCGACGCCACCAGCCGCGGCCTGGTCTTCCCGAAGCACCGCGGCGACCTCGTCGAGAGCGCCGTCGTCGCGGAGCGGATGCTGGCCGGCGACGTCGAGCCGATCCGGATCCCCCTCAACGCGCTCGACGTGCTCGCGCAGCAGGTCGTGTCGATGTGCGCCGTCGAGGAGTGGGCCGTCGACGACCTCGAGCGGCTGATCCACCGCGCCGCGCCCTACCGCGAGCTGCCGCGCGCGCAGCTCGAGGGCGTGCTCGACATGCTGTCCGGCCGCTACCCGTCCGACGAGTTCGCCGAGCTGAGGGCGCGCATCACCTGGGACCGCCTCGCCGGCACCGTCACGGGCCGCGACGGCACGCGCTCCCTCGCCGTCGCGAACGCCGGCACGATCCCCGACCGCGGCCTGTACGGCGTGCACCTCGCCGACGGCTCGGGCCGGGTCGGCGAGCTCGACGAGGAGATGGTCTACGAGGCGCGCGCCGGACAGGTCTTCCAGCTCGGCGCCTCGTCGTGGCGGATCGAGCGCATCACCCGCGACCGCGTCCTCGTCACCCCCGCCCCGGGCCGTCCCGGGCAGATCCCGTTCTGGCGCGGCGAGGGCGCCGGTCGCACCGTCGAGCTCGGCCGCGCGCTCGGCGCGTTCACCCGCGAGGTCGGCGGCATGCGCCGCGACGCGGCGCGCCGGCGCCTCGTCGAGCGCCACCGTCTCGACGCGCGCGCCGCCGACAACCTGCTCGCGTACCTGCGCGAGCAGCGCGAGGCGACGGGCGCCCTGCCGACGGACCGCACGATCGTCGTGGAGCGCTTCCGCGACGAGATCGGCGACTGGCGGCTGTGCGTCCTGACCCCGTTCGGGGCGCGCGTCCACGCGCCCTGGGCGCTTGCGATCGGCGCGCGGCTGCGCACGGAGCACGGCATCGACGCGCAGGCCCTGTGGTCCGACGACGGCATCATCCTGCACATCCCCGACGCGGACGACCCGCCGCCCGCCGACGTCGTCCTGCTCGACCCGGACGAGGTCGAGGACCTCGTCGTGGGCGAGCTCGCCGGCAGCGCGCTGTTCGCCGCGCGCTTCCGCGAGAACGCGGGCCGGGCGCTGCTGATCCCGCGCCGGCGTCCCGGACAGCGCACGCCGCTCTGGCAGCAGCGGCTGAAGGCGCAGGCCCTGCAGGGCGTCGCCACCCGCTACCCGGCCTTCCCGATCGTGCTCGAGACGTACCGCGAGTGCCTGCAGGACGTCTTCGACGTGCCCGGGCTGCGCGGCCTGCTCGAGGGCCTCGGCGCGCGCACCCTCGAGATCGTCGAGGTCGAGACCCCGACCGGGTCGCCGTTCGCCGCGTCGCTGCTGTTCGACTACGTCGCCCAGTACATGTACGAGGGCGACGCGCCGCCCGCGGAGCTGCGCGCCCAGGCGCTGTCGCTCGACCGCGACCTGCTGCGCGAACTGCTCGGCCAGGAGGATCTGCGCGAGCTCCTCGACGCGGACGCGATCGCGCAGGTCGCGAGCGACCTGCGCCGTCGCCACACCGACACCCCCGACGCCCTGCTCGACCAGCTGCGCCGCCTCGGCGACCTCTCGCGCGCCGAGATCGACGACGACGCCTCCGTCGACGAGCTGGTGCGCACGCGCCGGGCGACGCCGATCCGGCTCGGCGGCGAGGAGCGGGTGATCGCCGCCGAGGACGCGGGGCGCTACCGCGACGCCACCGGCGCCCTGCCCGAGCCGGGCCTGCCGACGGCCTTCCTCGAACCCGTGCCGGACGCCCTGCACGGGATCGTGCGCCGCTACGCCCGCACCCACGGCCCGTTCGCCGCGGCCGCGGCGGCCGACCGGCTCGGCGTGCCCGAGCGACGGGTCCTCGACGAGCTCGAGCGCCTCGCCGCGGACGGCGCGGTCGTGCAGGGCGGCATGATGCCCGGCGGCAGCGGCCTCGAGTGGTGCGACGCCGACGTCCTGCGCCGCATCCGCCGCGCCACGCTCGCCGTCCTGCGCAGCGAGGTCGAGGCGGTGCCCGCCGAGGCGCTCGCGCGCTTCCTGCCCCGCTGGCAGCGCATCGACGAGGAGGGCGGCGGCGCGCCCGAGCGGCTGCGCGACGCCGTCCAGACCCTCGAGGGCCTGGTGCTGCCCGTCGCCGTCCTCGAGGCGGACGTGCTGCCGCGGCGCGTGCCCGGCTACCGCCCGGACCTGCTCGACGAGCTCTGCACGAGCGGCGAGGTCGTCTGGGCCGGCGCCGGCGAGGGCCGCGTCGCCCTCTACCTGCGCGAGGACGCGCCCCTGCTCGGCCCGCCGGCCGGGGGCCTGCCCGCCGAGGGCGACGCCGTCGAGCGCGTGCGCGAGCGCCTCGGCCTCGCCCCCGCCTTCCCCGACGAGCTCGCCCGCGGCCTCGAACTCGACCCACGCGAGCTCCTCGACGCCCTCTGGGCCCTGGTCTGGGCGGGCGAGGTGACGAACGACCGCTACGCGCCGCTGCGCGGCTCCACGCGGCGCGGCGCGCCGCGCACCGGGACGGCGCCCGCGGCGCGCGCCCCGCAGGGGCGGCGGCTGTCGCGCCGGCGCGCACAGCGGCCCGTCGCCGCCGCGGCCGGGCGCTGGGCGCTCGCCGCGCCGCTCTTCGCCGGCGCCAGCGAGGCCGACCGGGCCCGCGCGCGGGCCGAGATCCTGCTGGAGCGCCACGGCGTCGTCACCCGCCCCGCCGTTAAGGCGGAGGGCGCACCCGGCGGCTTCGCCGCCGCGTACCCCGAGCTCGCCGCCCTCGAGACGATCGGCGCGGCGCGGCGCGGCTACTTCGTCGAGGGCCTCGGCGGCGCCCAGTTCGCGCTGCCGGGCGCGCTCGAGCGGCTGCGCGAGGCGCGCAGCACAGACGAGCCCGAGGCGCTCGTCCTCGCCGCCGCCGATCCGGCCCAGCCGTACGGCGCGTCCCTGCCATGGCCCGCGGCCGAGGGCGGCCGCCCGTCGCGCGCCGCCGGCGCGCACCTGGTGCTCGTCGACGGCGCCGCGGCGCTGCACGTCGAGCGCGGCGGCCGCACCCTGACCCCGTTCGCGGGCCTCTCCGACGGCGACGTGGCGCGCGCCCTCGCGGCGCTCGCGGCGGCCGTCCGACGCGGCATCGTGCCGCGCCTCAACGTCGAGCGCGCCGCGGGCGCCCCCGTCCTTGGCGGGCCATGGGAGGAGCGGCTCGCCGCGGCGGGCTTCCGCGCCGGGCCGCGCCGGATGGCGCTCGGCTAGCAGCGGCCGCTACGCTCCCGCCTCTGGCGCGCAACCCGTGCCGCGACCCCGCGATGGCCGATGACCTGCACCGCATCAGCGCGACAGGGCTGCTCGACCGATACGGCTCGGGCGAGCTCTCGCCCGTGGACGCCGTGAGTGCGAGCCTCGACCGCATCGATGCGATCGACGGCACCTGCAACGGCTTCTGCATCGTCTCGGACACCGCGCTGGACGAGGCCCGCGCCTCGGAGGCGCGCTGGCGCGCCGGCCGCCCGCTGGGACCACTCGACGGCGTGCCGACCTCGATCAAGGACATCCTGCTGACCCGGGGCTGGCCGACCCTGCGCGGCTCGCGCGCGATCGACCCCGCGGGGCCCTGGGAGGACGACGCCCCCGCGGTCCAGCGGCTGCGGGAGGCCGGCGCGATCCTTGTCGGCAAGACGACCACCCCCGAGTTCGGCTGGAAGGGGATGACCGACAGCCCGCTGACCGGCATCACCCGCAACCCCTGGAACCCGTCGAGGACGGCGGGCGGCTCCTCCGGCGGCGCGGCGGTGGCCGCCGCCTGCGGGATGGCGGCCCTCAACATCGGCACGGACGGGGGCGGCTCGATCCGCATGCCCGCAGGCTTCTGCGGGATCGTCGGGCTCAAGCCGACCTTCGGCGTCGTGCCGGCGTGGCCGCTGTCGGCGTTCGGGACGGTCGCGCACCTCGGGCCGATGACCCGCACGGTCGCCGACGCGGCGCTGATGCTGGATGTGATCGCCGCGTCCGACCACCGCGACTGGCACGCCGTGCCCGTGCGGATCGACGCCTGCCATGGGCTCGAGGGCGGCGTCCAGGGCCTGCGCATCGCCTACTCCGCGACGCTCGGCTACGCCGACGTGGACCCCGAGGTCGCGGCGCTCGTGGCCCGCGCGGCCGCCGCCTTCGAGGAGCTCGGCGCTCACGTCGAGCAGGTGGACCCCGGCTTCGAGGACCCCGACGCGACGTTCCGGCGGCACTGGTTCCCGTCGGCCGCCTACGCCGTCGCCCAGGTGCCCGACGAGCGCCGCGCGGCGATGGACCCGGGCCTCTTGGAGATCGCCGAGCAGGGCGCGGCGATGACGCTGCAGGACCACCTCGCGGCGGTGCAGGCCCGCGGGGCGCTCGGGCTCCTGATGAACCGCTTCCACGAGACGTACGACCTGCTGCTCACGCCGACGCTGCCGATCCCGGCCTTCGCCGCCGTCCCGGCCGAGCGGCCTGCGAGCTTCCCGACGGACGCGAACTGGACGCGCTGGACGCCCTTCACGTACCCCTTCAACCTGACGCAGCAGCCGGCCGCCAGCGTGCCCTGCGGGCTGACATCGGACGGCCTGCCCGTCGGGCTGCAGATCGTCGGGCCGAAGTTCGCCGACGCCCTCGTCCTGCGCGCCGCCCGCGCCTACGAGCGAGCTCACCCCGCCCCGCTGCCGCAGCTCCCGGGCTAGCGCGCGCCGCGCACGGCGCAGCCGGCCAGGTGGTCGTCGACCACCCCGAGCGCCTGCATCGCGGCGTAGGCGGTGGTCGGCCCCACGAAGCGGAAGCCGCGCGCCTTCAGGGCGCGGCTGAGCGCCGTCGACGCGGCGGTCTGCGCGGGCACCTCGGCCATCGTGCGTGGCGCGCGCCCGGGCCGCGCCGGTGCGTGCGCCCAGACGAGCTCCGCCAGCGACCCGCCGTCCGCGTGCAGCGCGACCAGGGCGCGGGCGTTGCCGATCGCCGCCTCGATCTTGCCGCGGTGGCGCACGATGCCGGCGTCGGCGAGCAGGCGCGCGACGTCGGCGTCGCCGTAGCGCGCCATCCGCCCCGCGTCGAAGCCGTCGAAGGCGGCGCGGAAGGCCTCGCGCTTGCGCAGGATCGTGATCCAGGCGAGGCCCGCCTGGAAGCCCTCGAGGCAGAGCTTCTCGAAGACCCGCGTCTCGTCCGTGACCGGGCGGCCCCACTCCTCGTCGTGGTAGCGCACGTAGAGCGGGTCGTCGCCCGCCCACGGGCAACGCGCGACCCCGTCGGGGCCGCGCACGACGCCCGCCACGGCCGGCCCTCTAGCCGGCCGCGGCGACGTCGGCGAGCGCCGCCTTGAGGGCGCCCGTCAGCTCGTCGATGTGCTCCTGCGTGCAGATCAGGGGCAGCGACGTCACGACCATCGGCTTGACGCGGACGTCGGGCCGCACGATCACCCCGTGCTTGCGGACCGCGCCGGCGACGGGCGCCGTCAGCGCGTTGTCGACCAGCTCGAGCGAGTGGTAGAAGCCCTTGCCGCGCGCCTCGACGACGAGGTCGGACGAGGCGGCGACGTCCTGCATCGCCGCCGCGTAGGCGTCCTCGTGCGCCTGCACGTTCGCGATCACATCGAGGCGCTCCATGATGTCGATGTTGGCGAGGGCGACGGCGCAGGCCAGCGGGTGGCCGCCGAAGGTGAAGCCGTGCGCGTACATCGCCTCGGCCTCGATCAGCGGGGCGCCGACGGCCTCCGTGAAGATGACGCCGCCCGCGGGCGCGTAGCCCGAGGTGATGCCCTTCGCGTACGTGATGATGTCCGCGTCGAAGCCGAGCCGGTCGGACGCGAACCAGGCGCCGACGCGGCCGAAGCCGGTGATCACCTCGTCGCACCACAGGAGCACGCCGTGGCGGTCGCAGATCTCGCGGATCTTGGCGCCGTAGCCGTCCGCCGGCGGCAGGCCGCCGCCGTTCTGGATCGGCTCCATCACGACGGCCGCGACGGTGTCGGGGCCCTCGGCGAGGATCGCCTGCTCGATCGCGTCCGCGCAGGTCAGCTGGCAGCCGCCCTTGTCGTGGCAGTAGAGGCACGTGCGCTGATGCGTGTTGGGCGCGTGGCGCACGTTCGGGTCGAGCGGCTCGAACGGCGCGCGCGACAGGGGGATGCCGGTCAGGGAGAGGGCCCCCATCGTGCAGCCGTGGTACGCGCCGCGGCGGGCGATGATCTTGCGCTTCAGGCCCTGGCCCTTGGCGAGGAAGTGCTGGCGCACCAGCTTCATCGCGGACTCGACCGACTCGGAGCCGCCCGACGTGAGGAGGACGCGGGACATGCGCTCCGGCGCGAGGCCGAGGATGCGCTCCGTGAGGGCGAGCGCCGACGGGTGCGTCGCGGCCCAGTTCGGGTAGAAGGACAGCGTCTCCAGCTGGACGCGCGCGGCCTCGCCGATCTCGGCGCCG
>JAURLF010000178.1 GCA_030831375.1 Gaiellales bacterium
CGCAGGCCCTCCGCGAAGATCGCGGCGAGGCGATGCGTGCGCTGCGCGATCGCGCGCAGCCCCTCGGGGCCGTGGTAGACGGCGTACATCGAGGCGATCACCGCGAGCAGAACCTGCGCCGTGCAGATGTTCGAGGTCGCCTTGTCGCGGCGGATGTGCTGCTCGCGGGTCTGCAGGGCGAGGCGCAGCGCGGGCGCGCCGTCGGCGTCGACGGAGACGCCGACGATGCGGCCCGGCATCAGCCGCTCGAGGCCGTCACGCACGGCCATGTAGGCGGCGTGCGGGCCGCCGAAGCCCATCGGCACGCCGTAGCGCTGCATGGAGCCGATCGCGATGTCGGCGCCGAGCGACGCGGGGGAGGCGAGCAGCACGAGCGCGAGCGGGTCGGCGGCCATCACGGCCAGCGCGCCGCGCGCGTGCAGAGCCTCGATCGTCGGGCGCCAATCGCGGATGCGGCCGTCGGCGCCGGGCGACTGCAGGAGCGCGCCGACGACGTCGCCGTCGGGCAGGCCCTGCTCGAGGTCGCAGACCACGACCTCGACGCCGATCGGCTCAGCGCGGGTCCGGATGACCGCGATCGTCTGCGGCAGGGCGTCCTCGTCGACGAGGAAGACGCCGCCGTCCGCCTTCGCGTTGCGCAGGCAGACCGTCATCGCCTCCGCGGCCGCCGTCGCCTCGTCGAGCAGGGACGCGTTCGCGCGCGGCAGGCCCGTCAGGTCGGAGACGACCGTCTGGTAGTTGAGCAGCGCCTCGAGGCGGCCCTGCGCGATCTCCGGCTGGTACGGCGTGTAGGCCGTGTACCAGGCCGGGTTCTCGAAGACCTTGCGCAGCACGACCTGCGGGGTGTGGGTGCCGTGGTAGCCGAGGCCGATCATCTGCGTCATGACGCGGTTGCGCTCGCCGATCTCGCGCAGCTCCTGCAGGACGTCGATCTCGGTCTGGGCGGGCGGCACGTCGAGGGCGTCGCGCAGGCGGATCGCCTCCGGTACCGCCGCGGCCTCGAGCTCGTCGAGGCTCCCGTAGCCGAGCTCCGCGAGCATCGCGCGCTGCTCGCCGTCGCCCGGGCCGATGTGCCGGCGGGCGAACGGGACGGCGTGCTCGAGCTCGGCGAGCGTCGGGCGGCTCATCGCAGGACCATGCTTGTCGCTCATCTTCAGACCTTTCGCACGGCGGCGCCGATCGGCACCGCGCACCCCTTGGCTGTCCCCGAACGTCCCGCCGGAACCCTACCGCGACTCCCCACCCGTCCGCCAGCGTCACAACCGGGCCGCAACATGGCACGGCGGGCTCCCGTCATCCGCTATCGTGCGCACCCGATCGGGGGCGTAGTTCAGTTGGTTAGAACGCCGGCCTGTCACGCCGGAGGCCGCGGGTTCGAGTCCCGTCGCTCCCGCTCTCGCGAAGGGCCCCGCAGGGGGCCCTTCGTCGTTTCCGGGGCGGCCGCGCTCAGCGCTCTCCGACGCGCGGCTAGGGTTCCGGCATGACCGGCTTCTCCGACGCCCTCGGCGCGGGCGCCGTCGTCCTCGACGGCGGCTTCGCCACCGAGCTCGAGGCGCAGGGCCACGACCTGCGCGACAGCCTCTGGTCGGCGCGGCTCCTGCGCGACGACCCGGACGCGATCGTGGCGGCGCACCGCGCGTACTTCGACGCGGGCGCCGACGTCGCGATCACGTCGAGCTACCACGCGAGCTACGAGGGCTTTCGGGCCGCGGGCTTCACGGACGAGGAGACGAGCGGGTACCTCCGCCTCTCGGTCGAGCTCGCACGCCGCGCGCAGCCCGCCGACCGTCCGACCTTCGTCGCGGGCTCCGTCGGCCTCTACGGGGTGGTCTGGGCGAACGGCACCGAGTACTCGGGAGACTACGCGAGCGCCACGGACGACGCGATCGCCACCGAGCAGCGCCGCCGGATCCTCGCGATGGTCGACGCGGGCGCCGACCTGCTCGCGATCGAGACGATCTCGAACGGCCGCGAGGCCGCGATCCTCGGCGAGCTCCTCGCCGAGTTCCCCGGCGCCGAGTCATGGGTCACGTTCTGCTGCAGGGACGACCACTGCCTCAGCGACGGCACCCCGATCGCCGACGCGATCCGGGCGGTCACCCGCACGGGGCGCCCGACCGCCGTCGGGCTCAACTGCACGCCGCCGCGGCACGTCGAGTCCCTGCTCCGGGATGCGCGCGGCGCGACCGACCTGCCGCTCGTCGCCTATCCGAATTGGGGCCGGGTCTGGAACGGCGACACGTACGAGTGGCATGGGGCCGGCGTGGACGGCTTCTCCGCCGACCTGCTCGACAGCTGGCGCGCCGCGGGCGCGTCGGCGATCGGCGGCTGCTGCGGCATCGGGCCCGACGCGATCGCAGACGTCGCGGCCTGGCGCGCCGAGCGGGCCTAGCCGCCCCGGCTCAGGCCCGGTCCGCGCCGATCTCCGCGAGCATCGCGTCGACGCGCGCCTGGGCGCGCCGGTACGACTCCTCCTCGAGCGCGATCACGCGCGCCGGGTCGCGTCCGACCTCGGCCTGGACGTCGGGCAGGAAGAAGGCCGGGTCGCCCGGGTCCTCCCACGGGGCGAAGATCGGCGACGACGGGTCCGCCTCGGGCAGGCCGTCCTCGCGCGGCCGGAACCCGCACGTGTAGGACCAGACGTTCTCGAAGGCGATCCGGCCCATGCCCGCGTCGAGCAGACGGCGCGTGATCTCGGCGATCGGCAGGACGCCCTCGCCGGAGGGCGCGCCGCAGACCATGCCGTGCATCACGACGTGGTCCTTGAGGTGCGCCTTGCGCGTCCACGGCAGCATCGCATCGAGCGCCTCGAGCGGGTCCTCGCGCAGCATCATCGAGTTGCCGTAGTCGTAGAGGGCGCCGACGAACGGGTGGTCGACCCGCTCGAGGATGCGCGCCACCTCGACGCCGGTGAACTCCTCGTGGTTCTCGAGCAGCACGGGGATGCCGCGGTCCTCGGCGACGGGGCCGATCTCGACGAGGTCCGCGATCGTCGCGTCGAGCACGTGCGCACGCTCGCCCTCGTGGCGCGTGTAGGTGCGCAGGTGGCCGGCGCCGAGGCGCTCGGCGAGGTCGAGGAGCCGCGTCAGGTGCACCGGGTCGGTGCCGGACGTCTCGACGTCGATCTCGAGCCCGCGCGCGCGGATCGCGTCCGCCACCATCGCGATGTGCGCGGGGTCGTCGCCGCCGAGGAAGCGGTAGCCGGGGCCGTTCACGTTGAGGCCGATGCCCGGGTTGCCGTCGGCCACGCAGCGGTCGAGCAGGTCGATGATCGTGAACGCCGGGTCGTGCATGAGCCGGAACCGGAACGAGTACGTGTGCAGGAAGAGCCGGATCGGCGTCGCGCTCATCGCAGGTCCTCGAGCTGGGCGACGGTCAGGGCCACGGCCCGAGCGTAGCGGGCCGCAGCCGCCGGATCGGCGTCGGCGAGGTCGACGCGTCGCATCGCGCAGTACGCGCCGAAGCGGAACGCGTAGGCCGGCTCGAGGGCGGCCAGCCGTGCGAGCACGGCGCGGTCGCCGTACGCGTCGAGGCACGCGGCGCGCTCGGCGGGGTCGAGCGGCTCGTGGCCGTACAGCACCTGGAAGGCGGGCGAGAGGAACGCGAACAGGTCCTCGGCGGGGTCGCCGATCGCGGGGCACTGCCAGTCGATCAGCCGCGGCCCGTCCGGGCCGACGATCACGTTGCCCGAGCCGGCGTCGGTGTGCACGAGGGCACGCCGCGCCGCGGGCTGCACGAGCCGCGCGGGGCGCAGGGCGCGCAGCCGGGCCGCGTCGTCTCGGTCGGCGCCCGCGAGCAGCCGCTCGCCCTCGGCGAGGATCTCCTCCGACGCGGTCGGCACCGCGCGGAAGCCCGCCGCCGGCACGGCGTGCTGGCGGCGCATCATCTCCGCGACGGCCTCCGAGCCCGCCTGCCACTGGTCGCCCGCGACCCACGCGTAGACGAGCACGGCGGGGCGCTCGCCGACCCGTGGGTGGTAGGCGACCGGGTCGGGCGCGACGCGGTGGCCGCGCAGCGCGTCGAGCGCGCGCGCCTCGTCGTCGGGGAGGATCGGGAAGAGCCGCCAGCCGTCCTGCCGGGCGAAGGCCTTGACGACCCAGTCGACCCCGTCGCCCTGGACGCGCTGCACGTCGTTCCAGTATCCGCCCACGAGCGGCGTCGCCTCGACCTCGACGCCGGCCGGGAGATCGCCGAGCTCGCGCAGGAGGGCGACGGCGTCCACGGGGGCATTGTCGCCGATGCCGCGCCCGCCCTTGCGATACTGGGGCAATGGCCACCGCCGCCGACGCCCCGACCCGGTCGGCCGTCGACGCGCGCTACCGCGCCGTCTCCGGCTGGCTCGCCGGCGTGCCCGAGCCGCTCGACCCGCGCGACCCCCTGCCCGGCGACCGCCGGGTCGACGTGGCGATCGCCGGCGGCGGGCTGACAGGGCTGTGGACCGCCTACTGCCTCGCCAGGGCCGACCCGCGGCTGTCGATCGTCGTCTGCGAGCGCGACATCGTCGGCTACGGCGCGTCGGGCCGCAACGGCGGCTTCCAGTCCGCGGGGATGGCGGGCGAGGCGCGCATCTTCTCGCGCTACGGCGGGATGGAGGCGGTGCGGCGCGCGGAGCGCGCCTTCATGGACGGCATCGACTGGGTCGGCGACGTGGTCGCCGAGGAGGGAATCGAGTGCGGCTGGCACAAGGGCGGGGCGCTGCGCATCGCCACCTCCCCCACCCAGGCCGCGCGCGTCGAGGCGGGCGTCGCCGGGCGCCGCGCGCGCGGCTTCACCGAGGCCGACGTCTGGGAGATCTCCCTCGAGGAGCTCCAGCGGCGCGTGCGCTTCCACGGCGCCGTCTCGGCCACGTACACGCCGCACTGCGCGCGCATCGACCCGGCGCGGCTCGTGCGCGGCCTCGCCCGCGCCTGCGAGCGCCTCGGAGTCGCCATCCACGAGCAGACGCCGGTCACCGCGGTCGAGCGCGGACGCCTCGTCTGCGTGCAGGGCTCCGTCCAGGCGGACGTCGTGATCCGCGCGACGGAGTCGTTCACGCGCGACCTGCCGGGCGGCCCGCGCCGCTACCTGCGCCTCTACTCGCACATGCTGCAGACGGAGGTGCTGCCGCCCGCGGTCTGGGACGAGCTCGGCTGGGCCAACTGCGAGCCGATCGCC
The DNA here is from genome assembly GCA_030831375.1 of Gaiellales bacterium. Lineage (GTDB taxonomy): Bacteria > Actinomycetota > Thermoleophilia > Gaiellales > F1-60-MAGs149 > F1-60-MAGs149. The sequence continues at coordinate 5,155 of JAURLF010000178.1, forward strand.
GACCAGCGCTACCACTTCTTCTACGCGCAGCGCACGATGGACGACCGCATCGCGATCGGCGGGCGCGGCACGTCCTACCACGCGGGCGACCGCATCAGCGACGCGAACGACATCGACGAGGGGATCCTCGCCCGCGTCGAGCAGGCGCTCCGGTTCCACTTCCCGGCCGCCAGGGACGCGGCGATCGAGCACCGCTGGGGCGGGGCGTTCGCGGCGCCGCGCGACTGGTCGATGAGCGTCGTCTACGACCCGCGCACGGGCATCGGCCACGCAGGCGGCTTCGCCGGACACGGCCTGACCGGCACGTCGATCGCGGGCCGCACCCTCGCGGACCTGGTCCTCGGCCGCGACTCCGACCTGCTGTCCCTGCCCTGGGTCGGGCACGAGGGCCGCAGGTGGGAGCCCGAGCCCTTGCGCCTGGTCGCGGCGAACGCGATCTCCTCGATCCTGCTCTCGGCCGACGACGCCGAGGAGCGCACGGGCCGCCCGGCCCGCCGCGTCGGGCTCGTGCGGCGCTTCATGCCCGGCCGCTAGACATCCGGGCCGGCCGCACTAGGCTGGCTCCGTGGTCACCTGGCGCAGCGTCCCGACCCCCCTCGGCGAGGTCACCGTCGTCGCCGACGACGACTGGCTGACCGAGCTGCACCTGCCCGGTGACGACGGCGTCGTGCCCGCGGACGCCGTCGCGGGCGGGCCGACGGTCGACCGCGCGGCGGCGCAGCTCACGGAGTGGTTCGCAGGCGACCGCCGGCACTTCGACCTGCCGCTCGCCCCCGTCGGCACGACCTTCCAGCGGCGCGTGTGGGCCGCGCTCGTCTCGGTCCCGTACGGCGAGACGGCGACGTACGGCGACATCGCCGCGGCGATCGGCCACTCCGCGGCCACGCGCGCCGTCGGAGCGGCCAACGGCCGCAACCCGATTCCGCTGATCATCCCCTGCCACCGCGTGGTCGGATCGAACGGGGCGCTGGTCGGCTACTCCGGCGGCGGCGGGGTCGCGACGAAGCGCTACCTGCTCGACGTCGAGCAGGGCGTGCTCACGCTCGACGTGCCGTGAGGCGGTCGGCGAGCGCCGCGAGGTGGCGCTCGTCCGTGCCGCAGCAGCCGCCCGACACGGGCAGCCGGAGCGCGTCGAGCTGCGCCGCGAAGGGCCCGGGCTCGCCGGCGTCGAGCTCGGCGCGCCCGTCGAGCTCCTCCGGACTGAGCGCGGAGGCGTTGGCGAAGCACGCGATCACGCGCTCACCGCCCGGCCCGGCCGCGATCGCGGCGGCGGCGACCGACGGGTGGACGCAGGTGAGGGCATAGCCGACCGGGGCCTGCGCGGTCCCATGGTCGATGGCCGCGACGAGGTCGTCGATCCGCGTCCCGTCGAGCAGCGTGCCGTCGGGACGCGCGACGACGCCGATCACGTACGGGAGCCCGGTCGCGGCCAGCGCCCGGCCGATGCCGAGCGCCTCGTCCGCAGCGGGCAGGGTGGCGGCGACGAGGAGGTCGACGCCGCCCGCCGCGAGGGCCTCGGCCTGGGCCCGCATCCCCCGCTCGGCGGTCGCCGCGTCGGGCGCCGTGCCCGCGCCGTAGCCGTCGCCCAGCGGCCCCACGAGGCCCCCGATCAGGATGGCCGCGTCGGGCGCCTCGCGGCGCAGCGCAGCGAGGAGCTCCGCGTTGAGGCCGTTGAGGTCGCGGCCGGCGTGGGCCGAGCGGGCGATCCGGTCGGGATGCGCCCGCCACGTGTCGGTCTGCAGCAGCACGGGCAGGCCGCGCTCGCGGCCGATCCCGAGGTACGAGCGGTGCACGTCGGCGAGCGCGGCACGGCCGACGGGATCGGCAACGAGGGCGCCGATCCCGACCTCCGCGTCGAAGGCGACCCCGTCCGTGCGGCGCAGCCGCTCGAACACGGAGCCCTCCGACAGCACCGGGCCGCTGCGCAGGAGCTCCTCGACGCCGTCCACGGCCGCAGCGTACGCGGCTACGATCCCGCCCATGGCGCTCAACGTCCTCGGCACCCCGCTCGAGTCCTGCTCGCTCGACCCGATGACGGGCTTCTACCGCAACGGCTGCTGCGACACGGGCTCCGAGGATCAGGGTGTGCACATCGTCTGCGCGGTGATGACCGAGGAGTTCCTCGCCTTCTCGCGGGAGCGCGGAAACGACCTCTCGACGCCGGTCCCGATGTACGAGTTCCCCGGGCTCAAGGCGGGCGACCGCTGGTGCCTGTGCGCCGCCCGCTGGCGCGAGGCCTACGACGCGGGCTGCGCGCCCGAGGTCGTGCTGGAGTCGACGCACGCGCGCATGCTCGAGTGGGCCTCGCTCGACGAGCTGCGCCGGCCCTGAGCCCTCAGCGGGCGAAGCGCCGGCCGTAGTCGGCGAGGGCCTGCGGCACCTTCACGCCTTTTGGCAGGTCCGGCGCGGGGACCGGCGCGCCCACGACCTGCGTGATCGGCAGGACGCCCGTCCAGGTGCCGGCGTAGTCCTCGGCGTCCTCGGGCGCGTTGCCGGGCGGGCCCGTGCGGATCTTCGCGGAGGCCTCGTCGAGGGGCAGGGCGAGGATGGCGGTGGCCTTCAGCTCCTGCCGGGTCGGCGGGCGCGTGTCGGCCCAGCGGCCGGGCACGAGCTGCTCGGTGAGGGCCTCGAGGGCGGCCAGCTTCTCGTCGGGGTCCGCGACCGGCTGGGCCGTGCCGAGCACGACGACGGAGCGGTAGTTGACCGACTGGTCGAAGACGGCCCGGGCGAGCACCACGCCGTCGACCAGGGTGACGGTGACGCAGCAGGGCACGCCCTCGCCGAGCCGACGCAGCATGCGGCTCGCGCTCGAGCCGTGCAGGTAGAGGACGTCCCCCACCCGCGCGTGCAGGGATGGGATCACGTACGGCTGGCCCTCGGCCTCGAAGCCGATGTGGCAGACGAGCGCCTCATCGAGGATCGCGTCGATCGTCTGGCGGTCGTAATGCCCGCGCTTCGGCAGGCGCTTGACCCTGGTGCGCTTTCCGGCCATGGCGCGAGGTTACCGGTCGCGCAGGCGCAACGTCGCCACCGGCGTCCCCGCGGCGAGGCCGGGGCCGGGCGGCACCACGATGTACGCGTCTGCCCCGGCCAGCGCGCGCAGGGCGCCGGCCCGCCGGGCCAGCGGCACGGCGCGCAGCGCGCCCTCGGCCGGCTCGAGCCGCACCGCGACCATGCAGGCCGCGTCGTCACGGCCTCCGACGTCGGCGGTCAGGGTCGCGGGCACGGCCGTGCGCTCGGCGGAGCGGCCCAGCAGTTCGGCGAGCAGCGGATGGCCGAACAGCTCATAGGTGAAGGCGGCGGAGACCGGGTAGCCGGGCACTCCGATCACCGGCGTCGTGCCCACGACCGCGAGCAGGACCGGGTGGCCGGGGCGCACCGCCACGCCGTCGACCGCCACCTCGCCAAGCTCGGCGAGGACGTCGCGCGAGTGGTCGCGGCGCCCCCGCGACGATCCCGCGACGAGCAGCACGAGGTCGCTGACGAGGACGGCGCGCATGACCTCCTCGGCGAGGCGCGCCGGGTCGTCGGCGATGCGCCCGTGCAGGGCCGGCAGCGCGCCGTCGGCGGCGGCCTGCGCGGCCAGCATCGGCCCGTTCGAGTCGACGACGTGGTGCGGCTCGAGCGGCTCGCCCGCGCCGCGCAGCTCGTCGCCGGTGGGGAGCACCGCGACCTGCGGCCGGACGCGAACCGCCACGTCGGCGTGGCCGGCGGCGGCCAGGAGCGCCGCGTCGAACGCCGACAGCATGCGCCCCGCCGCGAGCAGGGGCTCCCCCGCCGGCACGTCCTCGCCGGCGGGGCGCACGTCGGCCCCGGGGGCGACCGCCTCGGCGACGTGCGCGCCGGCGCCGTCGACCTCGACGTGCTCTCGCCGCACGACGGCGTCGAAGCCGTCCGGGATCGGCGCGCCCGTGTCCACGAAGGCGATGTCGCCGCCGGCGATCAGGATCGGCGCGCCCGCGGTATCGGCGGCGCGCACGGCGACGCCGTCCATCGCGGCGACCGCCAGCGGCGGCGAGGCGCGCAGCGCCGCCACGTCCTCGGCGAGGACGCGCCCGGCCGCCTCGGCGATGGGCACCCGCTCAGCGGGCAGGGGCGCGGCGTAGCCCGCGTCGGCAAGCGCGCGCCGCCAGCGTGCGAGCGCCGCCTCGGGCGTCGGCTCGCCGCCCCTCACGGCTGGACCCGCCCGGGGTGCGCGTAGACGTTGCAGCGGTCGTCCCGCAGGAAGCCGACGAGCGTGACGCCGAGGCGCCTGGCGGCGTCGACGGCGATCGATGAGGGCGCGCCGACGGCGGCCAGCACCGGGATGCCGGCCACGGCGGCCTTCTGCACGAGCTCGAACCCGGCGCGCCCGGAGACCAGGGCCACGGAGCCGTGCAGCGGCGCGTCGCCCTGCATCAGGCGCGCGCCGACCGCCTTGTCCATCGCGTTGTGGCGTCCGATGTCCTCGCGCAGCTCGACGAGGTCCCCGGCGGGCGTGAACAGGCCGGTGGCGTGCAGGCCGCCGGTGCGCTCGAAGGTGCGCTGGCGCGCACGCAGGACGTCGGGCAGGCCGAGCAGCGTCTCGAGGGCGACCTCGGGGCCCGCCGGGATCGGCCGGCAGTGCACCTCGACCATGTCGATCGAGGC